>CAZOUZ010000022.1:0-16287 GCA_964583115.1 uncultured Dehalococcoidales bacterium | reverse complement strand
CAGCGTAAACCGGATTACGCAAAAAATAGACCGGGGTAAAGCAGGTGCTTTACCCCGGCAAGATGGTTCGAGCGCAGCAATGTTAGCAACGTATGGTTATTTCTTTTTCTCCTCTTCCGGTGGTTTATCCAGTATCTCATCCACAATCCCGTACTCCACCGCTCCTTCAGGATTGAGATAGAAATCGCGGTCGGTGTCATGAGTAACCTTGTCCATCGGCTGGCCGGTATGTTTAACGATAATATCCTTGATTAAATCCTGCTGCCGGGCAATCTCACGCGCCGCAATCTGGATATCGCTCACCTGTCCCTGGGCGCCGCCCATAGCCTGGTGCATATGTATCGTCGAGTGAGGCAGGGCATAGCGCTTCCCCTTTGTACCGGAACAGAGCAGTACCGTCGCCATGCTGGCAGCCATACCGACGCATATCGTGGAGACATCGGGGCGGATAAGCTGCATCGTATCATAAATTGCAAGTCCGGCACTGATTACCCCCCCGGGACTCTGAATATACATGCTGATGTCCTTGCTCGGGTCTTCCCGCTCCAGATAGAGAAGCTGGGCGATGATAACATTGGCAACCTGGTCGACAATCGGCGTGAAGAGCATAACTATGCGCTCTTTTAACAGCAGCGAGTAGATATCCCAGAACCTTTCTCCCCTCGGACCGCTCTCAACCACACCGGGTATAATATTCATCGGATAGGTGTTCATTTTTCCTCCTCCTTTTTTGTTTTCTTTGTTTTTTTCGAGCCAGCGGCAATACCGGTCAGGAACTCGATAGCTTTCCTTGAAACTAATCTCTGTTCGATTGTTTCACGAGCTTGCGGATTATTGAAGACCTTCAGCAGCGATTCTTTATTCTCACCGGCATTTTTTGCCATATTTTCAATCTCATCATCTACCTCGGAGGTCTCGACCGCAATCTTTTCTTCTTCGATAAGCCGGCCCAGCGCCAGCGACCTGCCGACCCTTTTGCTGGCCAGAGGGTGCAGTTCTTCGTGCAGCTCCTCCTCGGTCTTATTAATACTCTGCAAATACGTCTCCATTTCCTCCTGTCCGCCCTGAAAACGCTGGTTCAATAGCCGGTGGGCTTCCGCTTCTACAAGGACCGGCGGGAACTCAAGCTCGCTAATCTCGACAAGAGCGTCAAGCACCCGCTCTTCAAACTCCAGTTTGACATTCTCTTCGGCCCTTTGCTTCAGGTCGGACAGTGCCCGTTCCCGGAGCGCCTTCACTGTTTTGAACTCGGGGTCTACCTGGGCGGCAAAGGCATTATTCAACTCGGGGAGTATCTCCTGCTTTATTTCACTCAGTTTTAATTTAAAGGAAGCCTCTTTACCGGCAAGCTCGGTTTCCGGGGAGTCCTCCGGCAGTTGAAGCTTGAACTCCTTCTCCTCGCCGTTTTTCATTCCTACCAGTTGCTCGGGAAATCCCGGCGCAGGAAATGCCTGCCCGGCAATAACCTGGTACTGTGCCCCTTTCTGATTTATGAAGGTCTTGTCCTCGACAGTGCTCTCGACATCAAAGACCACCATGTTGCCGAAGTCTACGGCACCCTCTACAGGCTCCCAGGTAGCGTACTGGTGCTGAAGGTTTTCGAGCACTTCGTTAACATTACTATCGGTTACCTCCGCCTTTTCCGGCTCAAGTTTAATAGTATGATAATCACCGAGCTTGACGGTGGGTTTCAGCGGCACTACCGCCTTAAAGATTAAAGGCTCGGCCTGGGTTACTTCAATCTGCGGCTGAGCAATGGCTTCAATCTCCTGCTCTTTGACGGCATCTTCATAAGCCTGGGGGAGCAGGCTGTTCAGCGCATCTTCAAGAAGGCTCTCCTTACCTATGTAGCGCTCCAGTATACCCCGCGGCGCCTTTCCTTTGCGGAAGCCGGGGACCCTGGCGCTTTTTACCAGACGCCGGTAGGAGCTATCCAGAGACTTTTCTACCTCTTCAGGCTCCATCTCAATAGTCAGGTACGCCTGACTATTCTCGGTTTTCTCATTGGTTACTCTCATTCTTCCTCCCGCAACCGCAAGTGTAGCTCAGCCAGTTGCTCCTCGGTAACCGGTGAAGGGGTATCCAGAGTCAGGTCAGTGGCGCTCTGGTTCTTGGGAAAGGCAATAACTTCTCTTATCGTTTCCTCTCTCGCCAGCAGCATTACGATACGGTCGATGCCGGGGGCAATACCACCATGCGGCGGGGCACCGTATTCGAAAGCGTCCAGTAACGTCCCGAATCGCTCTTGAGTCTCTTTATCACTGTAACCGAGCAGACCGAATATCTTGCTCTGTAGCTCACGCTGATGAATCCTGATACTGCCGCTGGACAGTTCAAGACCGTTACAGACAATGTCATAGTGCCGGGAACGCACCTTCCCCGGTGCGGTATCCAGCAAGGGGATATCTTCTTCCCTGGGGGCGGTAAAGGGATGATGCATCGGCTCCCAGTGCCCTTCGCTCTCAACCCAGTCGAAGAGGGGAAAATCGACGATAAAGGCGAAGGCGAGCGTGTCCGGGCTGGCAAGCTCGAGCCGCTTGCCCATTTCCCGGCGCAACTCGCCCAGCGCCGTACTTACTGTACCGGGTGCGCCGGCAACGATAAGTAACAGGTCTCCCATGCCGGCATCGAAACGCCCCGCCATTTCCCTGACCTGGTCTATGGTCATATATTTGGACGCCACCGACTTCACCATTTCAATGGTCAGGTCGTCAAGCTTACCGGGCTCATTACCCAGCGCCACCGTCAACAGTCCGGCTGCTCCGTAGCTCCGCACAATTTTATTCAGTTCCTCAAGCTGGCTGCGGCTGTAACCGGCACAGCCGGGAGCGCAGATGCCCTTTACCCTGCCGCCCTCATTTATAGCCGAGAGAAAAACGGAGAACTCGGTTTGTGCAGCGATATCCGAAAGATCTTTTATTTCCAGGCCGAAACGTAAATCAAGGTGGTCGGTACCATAGCGTTCTATTGCCTCGGTATAGGTAAGGCGGGGAAAAGGTTTTATAAGGTCAAATTGAGGTGTAACTTTCTCCACCAGAGCAGTAAAAAGCTCCTCCATCAGTTTGAGGATATCCTCCTCTTCGACGAAGCTCATCTCGATATCAAGCTGGGTATGTTCGGGCTGGCGGTCGGCGCGGGTATCTTCATCACGGAAACACCTGGCTATCTGGAAGTACTTTTCCACCCCCGCCACCATAAGAAGCTGTTTAAGCTGCTGGGGCGATTGCGGCAGCGCGTAAAACTTGCCAGCGTGGACACGGCTGGGCACAAGGTAGTCTCTTGCCCCTTCCGGGGTGCTTTTAATCAGGATAGGGGTCTCGACTTCAATAAATCCCCTGCCATCCAGGAAATCACGGATAAACTTTACTACCCGGTGACGGAGAATAAGGTTGTTCCGCATCTTCTCCCGGCGCAGGTCGAGATACCGGTACTTGAGACGCAGGGCTTCATCAACCTCGATGTCCTCGTTTATATAGAAAGGCGGAGTTTTCGACGGATTGAGGATGGTGGTATCGCCGGCGATAACCTCAATCTCGCCGGTAGGCAGGTTCGGGTTCTCGGTCCCGGGAGGACGGAGGGCAACTTCCCCGCTGACGCTAATTACATACTCGTTGCGCATCTCGCCGGCTGTTTCATGGCAGGACTTCGACGTCTCCGGGTTGAATACAACCTGTACCACACCTTCCCGGTCACGCAGGTCAATAAAGGTAAGCCCCCCGTGGTCGCGGCGGCGGTCAACCCACCCTGCCAGCGACACAGCGGCACCGATATGCTTCTTATTCAGTTCACCACAGCTATGGGTCTTGAGCAAAAGAATATCTCCCGGTAGAGAAAGTCGGGTTTTCCTAAGCTGATTATAGCTTATGAAGCCCGCGTTCTTCAACCTGATGGGCAATTTTACGGTACTGTTCAGTTTTGGTTGAATGAAACACTCTCCCTCCGCCTGCCAAAGTCCCGATGAAATCGGGACTCGCAATGACAGATGAATCAACCAAATACAAACAGAACCAATTTTACAGTCGTTTGACATCCCCACAGGAACACTATACAATATTATTAATTCAGAAACATCGGGGAGAACGTAGTGCCGAACTGGAAGAAACAAGCCGGTTTTAACAGAGGGGTAACCCGCATGATGATGCCCTGTGCCTGGCATGCCGCCAGTTCGGGTACCATGCGGATGTAATCTCCCAGACCGGCGAAGGAATGACCAGGCCCAGGAAGCCGATGCTCCTGGGCTGTTTGTTTTTACAGGACGCCGTTAATCACCAGCATCTTAAGTTGACAGTATCAGACATAAATATTACTATCATAAGAGGTTTAAGATGGCTAAAACAATCGAGGAAATAAACGAAAAGATAAAAGAAGGCAGGGCAGTAGTAGTTACTGCCGAAGAAATAATAAGCTACGCTAAAGAGAAAGGCATAAGTAAAGCCGCCAGAGAAGTAGACGTGGTTACCACCGGTACCTTCGGCACTATGTGCTCCTCCGGCGCCTATTTCAATATCGGCCACGGCAAGCCGCGTATAAAGCTCGGCGGCGGCAGGACCTATCTGAACGACGTCCCGGCATATACCGGGCTTGGCGCCGTAGACCTTTTTCTGGGCGCCACCGCCCTGCCCGACGACGACCCGAGAAACAGGGTTCACCCCGGTGAGTTCAATTACGGCGGCGGGCACGTCATAGAGGAGCTTGTCGCCGGTAAAGATATCAGGCTGGTAGCCACCGCCTACGGGACCGACTGTTATCCGAGAAGAAGGCTCGAAACCCTGCTAAATATCAAAGACCTGAACCAGGCAGTCCTTTTTAATGTCAGGAACGCCTACCAGAACTATAACGTAGCCGTTAATAAATCGGATAAAACAATCTATACCTACATGGGGATGTTGAAGCCACGCCTTGGCAACGCCAACTTTTCCACCGTCGGGCAGCTTTCTCCACTGTTTAACGACCCCTATTACAAGACAATCGGCATCGGGACGAAGATATTCCTCGGCGGCGGTACCGGCTTTATTGCCTGGGAAGGCACCCAGCATAATCCCGACGTGCCCCGCACCGATAAAGGCGTGCCGAAATCAGGTTCCGGGACTCTTGCCACGATAGGCGATTTGAAGCAGATGAGCCCCAGGTGGCTGGTAGGGACCAGTGTGCTCGGCTACGGCTGCAGCCTCGGCGTCGGGGTCGGGATACCCATACCGATACTATCCGAGGAAATCCTGCAATACACTACGGTAACCGATGAGGAAATATTCGCTCAGGTCATCGATTATTCGGGCGACTATCCGCAGAGAAAGCCGGACGTCCTCGCCGAGGTGAGCTACGCCGAACTCAAGAGTGGGCAGATAAAAATTCAGAACAAGAAAGTACCCACGGCTTCACTGTCCAGCTACTCGCGGGCGGTGGAAATCGCCACCATTCTTAAAGAATGGATACAGAGCGGTAAATTCCTGCTCACCGAACCGGCGGCGCCCCTGCCCGGCGTGGAATCGGGCGTTATCCTTAAGCCGCTTAACGAGCGCCCGCTGGAGGAGTAAGACCGGTAATTGAATATTAATCGAAGGTAGAGAAAAATGGCTGTTTCAAAAAGAATAGTATTACGTTTCCCCAGGCGTCTTGTAGACCGACCGATAGTAAGCCGGCTGGTTAAGGACTATGACCTCGACTTCAATATACTGAAAGCATCGGTCACTCCGGATAAAGAGGGACTTCTGGTGCTGGAGTTGAGCGGTAAACAGGATGACTATGATAAAGGCATAGGCTATCTAACAAAAACCGGAGTGAAGATTCAATCGCTCAGCCAGGATGTAACCCGCAACGAGGAACGGTGCACCCACTGCGGCGCCTGTATTACCGTTTGTCCGGCCGGGGCTTTCGAACTCGAACCGGTAACCAGGCGGGTCAACTTCCTCAACGAGAAGTGCCTTGCCTGCGGGCTCTGCATAAAGGCCTGTCCCCCGAGAGCTATGGAGTTGCACTTTTAGCCGATGTATCAGCCCAGGACTTATCGCTATTGGGTTAAAGGCAGGGATTTAGTCCCCTTCAACGTGACGGTAAAAGAGACCGATTTATATATCCGTGCCTCGAAAAACCTTAAGAGCAAAACTCTCAGGCTGGTAAACAAGTACCGCGAGGCGCTGGAGAACTACATCGGGCGACACCCGTCATTCCTGACTTCCCTGGAGCCAATCCCTGTCGGAGACGATGCGCCCCGGATTGTGAAGCTAATGGCAGACTCCGCCGAAAAAGCAGGGGTCGGGCCGATGGCGTCGGTTGCCGGGGCGATAGCCGAACTTGTCGGCAGCGAGCTACTGGAGTTTTCGCCGGAGGTAATCGTAGAGAACGGCGGCGATATTTTTTTAAAGAGCCTGCAAGATAGAACGGTCAGCATCTATGCCGGCACGTCATCCCTCAGCGGTAAAATCGGGCTGAAAATCGAAGCCGGGCAGACACCGCTGGGAGTCTGCACTTCTTCCGGCACGGTGGGGCACTCACTGAGCAAGGGTAAGGCTGACGCTATAGTAGCCGTTGCCCCCTCAGCCGCTTTAGCCGACGCTTCAGCCACTGCCATCGGCAACCTAATTAAGCAACCCGAAGATATCCAGAACGGGATTGAACTCGCAATGAATATAGACGGCTTAAAGGGAGTGTTGATTATCAAGGATGACGGGATGGGACTCTGGGGAGAGGTGGAAATATGCCGGATAGACCAGGGTGAAGCCAACTGAAAGAACTACTCATTCGGCAGCAACAAATAAATAAGTAACGGAGCAAGGTTATGCTTAACGAATACGAACGCGAAAGGTACGACCGCCAGATAATAATGAGGGGGTTCGGAGAAGAGGGGCAGGAAAAACTAAAGCGGGCAAAAGTGGTCGTTGCCGGCGGCGGAGGTCTCGGCTCTCCATCATCCATATACCTGGCTGCCGCCGGAGTGGGAACAATCAGGATAATCGACCACGATAAGGTGGAACTCAGCAACCTGAACCGGCAGGTCCTGCACTGGGACAAAGATGTCGGCAGCAACAAGGTAGATTCCGCCGCCGAGAAACTCAGGCAGCTAAATAAAGAAATAAAGATAGAAGCCATAGAAGAGACGATAGATGAGAATAACGTCTCGCAACTGGTGGGCGGCTTCGATGTAATCCTTGACGCTATGGACAACCTGGAAACAAGATACCTGCTTAACAGGGCGGCAATAGAGCACAACACTCCCTTTATCCACGGGGCAATTTACGGACTTGAAGGGAGAGCGATGACAGTAATCCCCGGCGAAACCGCCTGCCTCAGGTGCATTTACCGGGGACTGATTCCAAAGGAGAAATTCCCGGTACTCGGGGTTGCTCCGGCGGTTATCGGCTGTATCCAGGCAACGGAAGCGATAAAGTATATTGTGGGCATCGGCAGGCTTCTTACCGACCGGCTGCTTGTCTATGACGGCTTGAATATGAAATTCTCCGAGTTTTCCGTCAAAAGAGACCCCGACTGCGAGCACTGCGGTAACCAATCAGCATAAGGAAGGCAAGTGAGCATAGAAATAGTCATTCCCTCCTATCTGCAACCTTATACCGATAACCGGGACACCGTCGAGGTAAAGGGAAACACAATCGGCGAATGTTTCGATAGCCTTATCGAACAGCACCCCGGCATCGAAAAAATGCTGTTCGACAAAAACGGCAGGCTGCACAGTTACGTCGGCACCTATATCAACAAAGAGGACGCTTACCCGGATGCGCTGACTAAAAAGGCAAGAGACGGAGATGAAGTCCACGTCATCTACATAATCGGCGGAGGATAAAAACGCCGCCGGATACCGGAAAGGAGCTAATCGTGTTCAATACAAGAGTCAGTGAGATGCTTGGAATTGAGTATCCCATAATTTGCGGCGGGTTCGGCACCATTTCGCAGGTGGAACTGGCAGCCGCCGTCTCAAACGCCGGCGGTTTCGGCATTATCGCCTCCACTTACCACCGAACCCCGGAAGCACTGCGGGAAGTGATAAAGAAAATAAAAAGCCTGACCGATAAACCCTTCGGGGTAAATATCAGCCTCTTTCCCTCCGTCAAACCGCTCCCCAACCGGGAGTTCATCGAGGTTATCATCGAAGAGGGCGTCAGGGCAGTCGAGGCTTCGGGACACCGTGCCCCGGACGAGTTTGTTTCCCTTCTTAAAGAAGGCAACGTAATCTTAATCCACAAGTCGGCCACGGTAAGGCACGCCCTGAAGGGACAGGAAATAGGAGCCGATATGGTGGCTATAGTGGGTATGGAGAACGGCGGGGCTACCGGAATGGAGGATGTCGGCACACTGGTGCTTGTCCCGGTGCTGGCGGATGCCGCCAGAGTGCCGGTTATTGCCGGAGGAGGCTTTGCCGACGGCCGGGGGCTGGTCGCCGCTCTGGCTCTCGGCGCCGAGGGAATAGTAATGGGCACCCGCTTTATGGCTACGAAAGAGTGCTCGATAAACCGGAAGTATAAAGAGTGGCTGGTCAGGGCAACCGAGAGAGACACCACCCTGGTAATGCGCTCCATTCAGAATACCCATAGAGTGCTGAAGAATAAAGCCAGTGAAGAGCTGCTTGAGCTTGAGGCGAAGGGCGCCTCCTTTGAAGAGATGCTACATATCCTGGGAGGCGATTCTACCAGGAAGGTAGCTACCGACGGCGACCTTGAAGTCGGGCTCGCCTACGCCGGCGAAGCCACCGGGTTGACACACGATATTCCCACGGTGAAGGAACTGATAAACAGGATAGTGAGCGAAGCACAGTCTATAACAAAACGGCTGCACAAGCTCGCGGAATGAACGGAAGGAAAAAATATTATGGACATTAGCTTTACCGACGAACAGTCGGCTATTCAAAAACTGGCAAGAGATTTCACCAAGCAGGAAATCGAACCGATAGCAGACCGGATAGACCGTGAAGGAAGGCTGCCGGACGACCTGATTAAGAAGTACGCCGGGCTGGGGCTGCTGGGAATGACCGTCCCGAAGAAATACGGCGGTACCGAAGCGGGCAACCTGAGCTGCATACTCGCCATCGAGCAACTGGCTTACTCCGGCACGGGCGCCTGGTGGCTGGTGGGTTTCAATAACAGCATTCCCGAGTCCATCGCTCACTTCGGTTCGGAAGCAATAAAGGAGAAATTTTTAAGTCCGTTCTGTGACGGCACGGCGTATGCCAGCATACAGTTCACCGAGGAAGAAACAGGCTCGGACCCCGCCGCACTAATTACAACGGCTATACCGGACGGAGACAGCTATGTACTAAACGGAATGAAACGTTTCAGTACCTTCGGTGCCAGGGAAGGTTACGCCGTCACCTATACTAAAGATGAAGAAGGAAACTGTACCGCCTTCGTTATAAAAAAGAAAGAAAAAGGCTATTCCGCTCCGAAGATATGGGACTTGATGGGAGGAGGAGGAATGGAGGCGGCCGATGTATACTTTGAAAATTTCAGGGTGCCGAAAGAAAATATTCTGGGTGAAAAAGGCAAAGGCATGGAGATTCTGCTGTTCTGGATAGCGGCTGAAAAGGTCGAGCAGTGTGCCGCCGCCGTGGGAATAGCCCAGGCCGCCCTGGATGAAGCAACGAAATACGTTAAGACAAAGGTGAGCCGGGGAAGACCGGTGGCAAAAATGCAGGGCGTCCGGTGGCTGCTGGCCGATATGAAGGCAAAGCTGGAAGCCTGCCGGTGGCTGACCTATAAAACAGCCATTGCCGAGGACGAGGAAGTCCCGGACTGGCAGACGCAAGCCGCTACCGCCAAGCTGTTTGTCGTGCCCGCCGCAATGGAAATTGTAGAGACCTCCCGGCGTCTTCACGGGGCTTACGGCTACGCCAGGGAATTCAAGATAGAGAAACTATACCGGGCAATCGCCGGATGCCCGTCGATTGCGGTCAGCCTGGAAATCAACAGGTCGATAGTAGGAAATTCACTGGTAAGGTAATATTCCTCTCGTTTATCAGATTATCTTTATGTACGTGGACTACAATCGCTCTCAAGAGGGGTCAGGCAGGAAGGTCAGCCTCTCTTTTTCAGCCACTTCTGTTTCTGGTCGAGCCGTACTTTTTCATCCGTGGGCCTGTAGTTCGAAAGGAACTCTTCTTTAAAGGAATCAAAGACGCCCTCCAGAATATTCTCCCGTATTTCTCTCATCAGGCGGCTGATAAAGGTCAGGTTGTGGACCGTCGCCAGGCGGTAAGCCAGCAGCTCCCGGGCGTTGAAGAGGTGATGCAGGTAAGCCGCCGAGAAAGTACGGCAGGTATAGCAGTCGCAATCAGGGTCAACAGGCTGCTCCGTCCGGCTGTAATCGGCGTTTTTTATGTTTACCCGCCCCAGACGGGTAAAAAGAGCGCCGTTTCTCGCCACGCGGGTGGGCAGGGCACTATCGAAGATATCCACACCCCGGCTAACTCCCTCGACTATATCTTCAGGCGAACCTACGCCCATCAGGTAGCGCGGTTTATTCTGCGGCAGCAAGGCTGCCGTTTCTTCGAGCACGGACAGCATTGTCTTCTTCGGCTCGCCGATGCTCAAGCCACCGACGGCATAGCCGGGAAAGTCCAGCGAAGCCAGGTATTCAGCCGACTGCCGCCGCAGCTCCGGGAAGATTCCACCCTGGACTATGGCGAAAAGTGCCTGCTCGCTGCGCTTCTGCGCTTTCAGGCATCTCTCCGCCCAGTTGTGTGTCCGGTGCATCGCTTCCTTCACTTTTTCAAAAGCGGCGTCATGGGGAGCGCATTCATCCAGCACCATGATAACATCGGCACCGAGAGACTCCTGGTACTGCACGGCAAGCTCTGGAGTAATCAGGTGCTCGCTGCCGTCAATATGGGAGCGGAAGACGACCCCCTTGTCATTCACCTGGCGCAGTCGCGCCAGGCTGAAGACCTGATAGCCGCCGCTGTCGGTGAGAATGGCTCCGTCCCAGCCCATAAATTTGTGCAAGCCCCCCATTTTCTCGATAACAGGAATGCCCGGCCTGAGATAGAGGTGGTACATATTAGCCAGAACCATAACCATCCCTATTTCCGAAATCTCCCCGGGGATGAGCGTTTTTACCGTACCCTGGCTGGCTACCGGCAGGAACACCGGCGTCGGCACTACCCCGTGCTGTGTTACCAGTTCGCCGGCACGGGCTTCGCTGCCGGGAGAAGTTTTTATAAGGCTAAAACTGCCGGGACTTTTCATAGAATCCAACAAACACCGTTATTATTAAATATTAACCGAAGCCAGCTATCTCAGACCAGGTCTTTCAGACGGGACCTCAGCAGTCTCCGTATAACAGCCAGAAGGACGACAGATAACAGGACAAAAAGGACTACCTGATATGACCAGGTATGAGCAGCGATACCGAGGGCAGTACCGGCTGCCGGCGGGTGCTCGGTATTCGTAATCGCCATCAGGAAAATCGAAAGTCCTACCGCCAGAGCGTAGACAAACAAAGTCGTAAACTCCCAGCCTGAAATCAGTTTCCCAAGTGGACCGCTGAGAAAGACAAAGCTGCAAAGAGAGCCGCAGAGTAATCCGACAACATGCCCGCCGATTAGCCTCCGCGGCCGGGCGGCAACCGATTGCGGCATAGCGAACACAACAAAGGCACTGGAGCCCAGAGCCGCCACAATCGCTGCGTGAGTTAATGTTTCTACGAAATAAAGGATTACGGCTAATGCCGCCACCGCCAGGAAACTCTGAATTATGAAACTCTTCGGCGACCTCAGAAACGATTTATCCAGTATTTGTAAAGCAAGTCTTTTCACAGCAACCTTATACTCTCAAACGGCCTTATCGATTATATTCGTTTTCATCCAGGTAGCCCTGTAAAATGAATGCGGCAGCTATGGCATCGTCTCTCTCTTTTTCACGCTTCTTCTTTTTACGGGTGACCCGCATCAAACGCCTTGCCGATACCGTGGTCAGGCGCTCGTCCCTGAACTCTACGGGGACCTGAGTCTTTCCGGACAGACTTTTAACGAAAGCCGTTACCTTTTCAGCCTGCGGACCGATGCTGCCGTTCATAGATAGCGGCAGACCGGCGATTATGTGCCCGACGTCGTTCTGCTCGACAATAGCAATAATAGCTTCGATATCCTGCTGCTCATCCGTGCGGTCGATGATTGTGAAGGGGCTGGCTAAGATGCCTCCCGGGTCGCTGAGAGCTACCCCGATTCTCCTGTCACCGATATCAAGTCCCAGGCTGCG
The DNA here is from genome assembly GCA_964583115.1 of uncultured Dehalococcoidales bacterium. Lineage (GTDB taxonomy): Bacteria > Chloroflexota > Dehalococcoidia > Dehalococcoidales > UBA2162 > CAYVOV01. Next base: position 4,087 of record CAZOUZ010000022.1, on the reverse strand, counting down.
CGTGATAATACCCCTTATGAAGAACGTTTTTCCGCTACGTAGCTAAACGCCTCTTGGAGAGCTTCGTCCAGTTTTGTGGCATCCTTACCGCCGCCCTGGGCGATATTCGCCCTGCCGCCGCCGCTGCCTCCGGCAACCTCCGCCACCTTTTTTATTATCTCCCCGGCTTTATAGCCCTTTTCCACCAAGTCGGAGCTTACATTGACCACAAAAGCCGGTTTATCCTCCCAGACCGTGCCCAGCACGACTATCCCGCTTCCCAGTTTGTCCCTGAGGTCGTCGCTCATCCCCCGCAGGTTGTCCATGCCGGTGGGAGATACTCTTTCCGAAAGCACCTTTATTCCGTTCACTTCCCGGGCCTTCTGTTCGAGGGACTCGGTATCTCTTTTAGCCAGTTTTCTCTCCAGTGCCTGCCGCTGGCGGCGTTCACTCCTGACTTCCGCCAGTAAGCCCTGAGTCCTGGCCACGATATCATCCGGCTCGGCTTCAAGATATCCGGCGACCTTCTCCAAATCAAGCAGGCGCCGGTTGATATATTCTTCGGCACCTCTTCCGGTAACGGCTTCGATACGGCGCAGGCCGGAACCGATGCTGCTCTCGCTGATAATACGAAAGAAGCCTATCTCCCCGGTGGTGCCGACGTGAGTTCCGCCGCAAAGCTCGGCGCTTACCGGCGGTCTGCCGACTCTCAGCACCCGGACGACATCGCCGTACTTCTCATCGAAGAGGGCTATGACGCCCTCTTCTACAGCCTTTCTGTAAGGCATATCCTCATCGTAAACCTCGAAGTCCCGGCGAATCTTCTCGTTAACGATACGCTGCACTTCCTCTATTTCCTCTGCGGTCATTGCTACCAGGTGAGAAAAATCGAACCTGAAGCGGTCGGGCGCCACCAGCGACCCCCGCTGCTGGATATGCCCGCCGAGAACCTGGCGTAACGCCGCCTGGAGAAGATGGGTGGCGGTGTGGTTGCGGGCAATGTCGAGTCGCCGTTCTCTGTCAACCTCAGCCTCGACTTCTTCTCCCACGCTAAGGCTTCCTTCGGCGACACGTCCCTGGTGAACAATAATATCCGGCGGTATCCGCAGGGTATCCGTAACCAGGAAACGCCCTGCCGGGCCCTTTATTTCTCCGGTGTCTCCTACCTGTCCGCCCATTTCGCCATAGAAAGGCGTGTCCCGGAGAATCAGGCTTGCTTCCTGACCTTCCTTAACCGCTCCCACGGAGTCGTTACCGACCAGCAGGCTGAGAATGGTAGTCTTCTGTTTAAGACTGCCGTAGCCGGTGAAGACTGTCTCTTTTATGTCAAGTGCTATATTTATTCCGGCTTTTCCCGCCAGGTCAAATTTCTGGGCTGCTTTTGCCTTCTCCCGCTGTTTCTCCATTTCTTTCTCGAAGCCGTCCATATCAACGGAAAAGCCGCGCCCGGCGGCAATCTCTTTGGTCAGCTCTACCGGGAAGCCGTAGGTATCATATAATCTGAAAGCCTCTTTGCCGGAGATTTTATTAGCCTTTTTACCGGCGGCTTTCTCCATAATTCCGTCCAGCAGCTCCAGTCCGGTATTGAGTGTCTCGTTAAAGCCTGCCTCCTCAAGCTCGATTACCTTGAGGATAAAGTCCTGTCTCTGGACAAGCTCGGGATAGATATTCCCCATCTGCCCGATGGTAACCTTCGCCGTCTCGGACAGGAACTTCTCCAGGCCGATTCTCCTGCCGAACAGCGCCGCCCGGCGCAGCAGCCGCCGCAGCACATAGCCGCGCCCTTCGTTGCCCGGCATAACGCCATCGCCGATGAGGAAAGCGATTGCCCGGCTGTGTTCAGCCACGACCCGTATGGCGTTATCCGCAGACCCTTCAGCACCGTATTTCTTTCCCGAAAGCCCGGACACGCACTCAATCAAGGGGGTAAAAAGGTCGGTCTCATAGATAGAACCTTTCCCCTGCATCAGGACTGCTAACCTCTCGAGTCCCATGCCCGTATCAATGCTTGGATTGGGGAGCAGGGTGCGGTTTCCATTAACGTCCTGGTTGAATTGAGGGAACACAAGGTTCCATATCTCGGTAAAGCGTTCACAATCACAACCCGGAGCGCAGTCAGGCTTCTTGCAGCCGACTTCTTTCCCGAAGTCGTAATAGATTTCGCTGCACGGCCCGCAGGGACCCGAATCACCGGCCGGTCCCCAGAAATTATCTTCATCTCCCAACCTGACTATCTTATCTTCGGGAATGCCCACCTCCCGCCAGCAGTGGAAAGCTTCTTCATCGTCAAGGTAAATACTTATCCACAGGCGCTCCGGAGGCAACCCCATGTTTTTGGTGATGTACTCCCACGCCCACTCGATAGCCTCTTTCTTGAAATAGTCACCGACGCTGAAGTTACCCAGCATCTCAAAGAAGGTAAGATGGGTGGCATCCCCGACAGATTCTATATCAGTGGTCCGGAAGCACTTCTGGCATGACGCCAGCTTCTTATTGGGAGGGACAGCCTCGCCCATAAAGTAAGGTTTAATCTGCACCATTCCGGCGGTGGTAAGCAGCAGCGTGGGGTCGTCCTGCGGTATCAGAGAGGAACTCGGGATAATTGTGTGTCCCTTACCCTCAAAAAACTTTAGAAATTCGGTACGCAGTTCGTCACTAGTCACTTACTTTTCATGTCCTCCAGACGTTTGAGTTAACTACGATTTTAGTTTAAGTGATACTGGCTGTCAATGAAAACAAAACCGCTGATACCGGGAAAAGGCGAAGCACTGAAAGTCCGGGTGTCAGTCCGTCCCCGTTCCGGAACGGGCAACAGTGGTTTTTGCCCGTCGCGAAAGCTCGGCAACCAGTATATTCAGGGCAAGCTCGGCATCATATTTCCCGGTCTTAATGGAGAGGTCTGTCTCAAGAAGGCGATGGTACACCTCCCTGAGCCTCGGTAAAGAATACCGGCTTGCCTGCTCCAGTGTCTTGCGCACGACATACTCCGAGTTGACTCCCAGCTTGCTCTGAATCTCCGTCCTGGACATTCTCCGTTTGCTCAGGTCTTTAGCCATAACTATCATCCGGACCTGCCGCGCCAGCATGGTCATCAGGTAGACCGGCGCCTCCCCTCTTTGCAGTTGCTGCTGTAACAGTTGCTCCGCCAGCTCGGCTTTGAACTCAAGGATAGCGTCAACCATATTGAAAACAGAAAACTGCTGGGTGTAGCCCACCAGCGTCCCGATATCCTCCTCTTCGATGCGCCTGCCCGAAGCGTACAGGACTAATTTATCAATCTCGCCTACCATAGTCCACAGGTTACTGCCGACAAGTCTGGTAAGCAAATTCGCCGCCCGGGGAGAGATATCGCCGCCTTCTTCCGTCACACGTTTTTGCACCCACTCGCGCAGTTTGACATCCTTCAGCAGGGGGAAAGTCTTAACCGTTGCGCTACCGGCAAGAGCTTTATACAGAGGGTTGTCGGCGGTTACGGTATCCTCGATTAGCACCAGTACGGTGCTATCCGGCATACCGGCAATACAGTCGCTCAAGGGCTTATATTCGCCATCCCGATTGTTTTGACCGTTTTTCTTCCGGCGGCGGCCTCTACCTTTAGGCTCGAACCGCGCCAGCAGTCCCTTTATAATGACCAGGCGCTTTTCGGTCAGGAAGGGCACCGTTTCGCAGGCCGTGAACAACTGCTCAAGGGTAACCTGCTGACCGTCAAGCGTGGTGGTGTTAATCTCCAGGCTTTCCCGGTCACCGATACCATTCTTTATCCGCTCCAGCGTTTGAGCGACCGAAAAATCATCCGGACCCGATAAGATATAGAGCAAAAGTCACCTTTCTGCCGGGAGTCCTTCCCGATTTTATCACATCACCGAACGGGACGTCCTCAGATAAGCCGCCCAGCAACGACCATCGCGAAGTCGACCAGTCGGGAGGTATAACCCCATTCGTTATCGTACCAGGACAGGACCTTGGCTACCCGCTGGCGTAAGACCATTGTGCTCCCGGCATCAACGATTGCCGAGTGAGAGTCCCCCAGTATGTCCCGGGACACCAGGGCTTCGTCACTTACCCGCAGGATACCCTTGAACCCCGGCTGTTTTGCCGCTTGCTGGAG
>CAZOUZ010000021.1:0-16573 GCA_964583115.1 uncultured Dehalococcoidales bacterium | reverse complement strand
TTTCCCGATATCTCCGGTCTGTCTGCTAAGACCTCACCCCATTATCTATTCCTACCCGCTTGCCTGCGCCGACCTGCTCGCCGTCCCCTCTTCCGTTTAAGTTACCCGTCCCCTTGAAAAAAATGGGGCGTCTAAGAGGGGCAAAGCCCCTCTTCGCAAAAATTCTTCCCTCCCGATGCAATCGGGAGGGATACAGACCTGCCCGCCGCCCCGACTTTATCGGGGTTTTATAAATTACAAAAGTCCCCTGATTAGAGCAGGATTTTATGAAGGGTATTGACAAAACACCGGAAGCGGTGTATGTTAGAATTATACAACGTTAGAAATGTATAACAATAGAAGGTATTATTATGAAAGGTAAGAAAATAATCCTGGCGATTTTTATTACTGCCCTGGTGGTAACCGTTCTGCTCATATCACTGGAGGCTTATTACGTTGCCGTCGCCCTGGTGGTGGGAACGCTGCTTATCGGACACCGCGAGCTATGGTCGCTTATAAAAAGGCGGAAGGTGCTTCCGGTTGATGAAAGAGTCCGGGAAAATGTGAGTAAATCGGTGCGGAACGGGTTCGTCTTCCTGGTTATTGCTCTTGCCTTTTTGATGCTACCCTTTACCGTAATCCTCACCAGGACTCCCGGCACGGTAGACGTCCTGAGCGGACTGTTCATTTCGGCCGGGGCGGTATATTTATTGTCCTATATCTTCTATGACAGGGTGGAGCCTGGTCTGGGTGAAAAGGGATTAAAGGTATTGAAGGGGTTCCTGACGACAACCGGAATATCGCTGGCGGTTTTTATCATCAGCGTCTTTCTGCATAATGCAATTTACGGTCTGTGTATCCTCTGGTTCGGCAAAGACTTCTGGGAGAGGAACGGCGTCGCGGATGAGCCTGTCTTTTTCTTCCTCGCTTTCATTTCGGCTGCAGCGTTCGCCGTCGGGATTATCGGTAGTCTGGTTGTATATATAAAGGGACTTTGCCGCCGGGCATAGAGGAAGATGTAAAACACGGTAAAAAGCCTGGTCGATGATGAAAAACAGGATAAAAGAATACCGCACCGGTAACAATTTAACTCAGGAAAAACTTGCCGAGATAGTCGGCGTCAGGCGTGAGACGATAATCTTTCTTGAGCAGGGGAAGTATAATCCTTCTCTGGGGCTGGCCCATAATGTGGCGAAGGCTCTGGGTGCCACAATAGATGAGCTATTCATTTTCGAGGACTGAATAATCAGGCGGGAGGCAAGCAGGCGGTTATTGCCGGCCGGCTGCTACTCTTCTTCCGGTGGTGGGGCGTAGGGTGGGTCTTTCACCAGTCCTTCGAGTACGTAGTACCAGGTATAATCAACAAGGGCTACGTCGTTTGTGCTCGGGGCTCTAACGTAATAGGTAGCGCCGTTCGGCGAGTGGTCGCCTACTTCGATATTCATTACCTTCCCGTCTTCGAGGGCAAGGATTATTTTCATCGAAGGCTCGTCGAGTCCGAATTCAGCCAGCTTCTCCGGCGAAGCGTCTTCGGCGATAATTCTGTCTGCTCCGGGTCCGCTCAAGAGGAGCGGTATGCCTCCTCCCCACCGGTCCGTATTCACATCGGACCTCTCTTCGTCGTCGAAGTACCAGGGGAACTTGTCCTCTTCGCTTATCTTTATAAACGATTCGCTCATATCTTCGCGGGGGAGCTGTATCTCGACGTGCTCTATTTCCTCCATATCAATGAGCCAGACGAATGTCTGCGGGTCCGGCTTTTCAACGGGCTCGGGAGCGCTGGAAAAGTAGAAAATACCTCCGAAAACAAGGAGAATAATTAGAAGAGTAAGGATATTTTGGAGCCTCAAGCGGTTTCCTCCTCGAGATAAGCCTGTGCGGCTACCTTCTTCGCCACCAGATGATGCCTCCCCCTAATAGTACCAGCAGCGGAAGCAGACCGATGCTTGAAATTTGGATGAACGTCTGTTGCTCCGGTTCGACGAGCATTCTGCGGAAGGGAAGGACTTTGCGCTCGATTGAAATCAACTCTTTCCCCGTTGTCAGCAGCTCCACACAGTTCAGGAAGAGGTTGCCGTTGTCGCCGTTGTAAAAATGCTGGTTCGAAGCGAAGTCGGAATCGCCGATGACAATCAGGCGGGTAAGTTTAGTTGCTTCGGCAGCAGCTTCTTCTTCGTCTTCTTCAGGCGGGACAATGGCGACGAGAACGCCGAGAGCCTGGGAGCCGGGCAGGTCTACCCCTTCATTATACTCAGGCTCTTCCGTGGGGTCGAAATTCTTTTCGAGCCAGCTTGCCCCGCTCGTGTAAAACAGCGGGAGCAGGAAAATGTCTTCCGGGCACTCTGCTTGAGGGATAATCGAGGTAGCTCCGGGGAAGTAGGTCTCTGACAGGCCGAACTCGTTTCTTGTCCGGGGCACTTTAGGGTTATCCATATTGGGGGCTACGTAAGACGATGCGTCTATAGCCGTTCCGTCCTCAATGTCAACATACCACCTGGAAAGCAGGTCCCTTATCTCCTGCGGCGAACCCGGATTCAGCAGTACCATCAGCCATCCGTTGTTATCAAGGTATTCCTCGATAATTTCAATCTCGGTATCGTTTAACGCCTTCTGGGGCGCTGCTATTACCAGGGCGGCACAGTCATTGGGGATGGTCAGAGTGCGCATGACATCCAGTGTCTCTACTTTATAAAGGTTATCGAGCAGCCCCTGTTTGGCATCGCTGTAATCGCCATCAATGCTGCTTTCGTCGTGGCCGGTAAGGAAATACACCTTTTTCTGGACAATGCCGGTTACTTCGAGGATGGCGCTGGTGAAAGAGTGCTCCGCCTGGTCTAAAATCTCCTCGGGAAATACCATGCGCTGGCCGATCTCGCTTTCAAAGACAATCGTCTGGTACATAGTTACACCGTACTGCCTTGCCTGGTCGGGGTGCTCGTCAGGGTCGATTACCTCTACGGTAAGCAGGTCGGAGTAATTCTGGTACTCGTCCAGCAGGGTGGTGGCATAGGTACCGATGCCGTACTGGTCATTGGGGACGAAGAAGCAGATAGCCTTGACCGGTATTTCCATCTGTCCCAGGACGTCTTTTGTCTGGGAGGTGAGGGTAAACTGTGCGACACCGGTGAGGTCGAAGCGGTGATAGTTACCGATGCTGATTGCATTGACCAAGAGGGTAATGCCGACGAACATCGAGACCATTACCGTGGTGCCGGTGCTGAACCTGCCGCGCTTGCCGGTTATGGCTTTTCTAACCTTCCTGAAATCGATAATAAAGGCTATGGCCAGGAGCGCTACTCCCAGTGCCAGTATCATCCAGGATGCCATCCTGATATTGGGCAGCAGTACCAAAACTATGAGACCTATCAGCAGCGTGGCCAGTCCCAGTAAGGCGATTAGTCCGGCGAGCTTATTATCTTGAGAAACAGTCTGCATTTAACTCCACCTGCTGTTTTCGAGAGACCTTATAGCTAAAAATAGAAACAAAACTGCGATGCTGATATAGAAAACAATGCCTCTGGTATCAATAATCCCGGTAACAAAGTCGGGGAAGTAGTATGAAAGCGAGAAGAAGTTTATGACCTCCGCTATTGCTTCGGGGAGAAAGCTGGCTGCCATGCTGACAAACCACAGGGCAAAGAGGATTCCTCCGGCGATTACCGCCGATACCACCTGGTTAGAAGTTACCGATGAAGCAAAAAGTCCGACCGCCAGGCAGGTGCCGCCAAGCAGGTAGAGCCCGAGGTAGCCGGAAAAAATGGGGCCGATATCAGGGTCGCCGAATATAACCAGTAGCAGGGGGTAATAGAGGGTGAGCGCCAGCATTACGGTAAGGATACCCAGACTGCCGAGGAACTTGCCCAGTATTATTTCACTGTCTCTCACTGGCGCCGTCAGCAGCAGTTCAAGAGTGCCGATTTTCCTCTCCTCGGCTATCAGGCGCATCGTCAGCACCGCTGCCAGCAGCAGCAGAACCATACTGCCGGTATCGAGGAAGCCCCTGACGCTGGTTTCAAGGTAAGTTGACGGACTGATGCCGAAGAAGACGCCGGTAAGAATCAGAAAGACACCGGTCACCACGTAAGCCATAGGTGACGCCAGATAAGATTTGAATTCCTTTTGGGCGATGGTCAGGGTGTTTCTCACTGGTCTGTTTCCTCTTCTTCAGCGGTTAATTTGAGGAATACGTCCTCGAGACTCATTGCCACGGTTTCCATAGAGAGTATCGTCCAGCCATTCTTGACTATGGTTTCCGTTATCTTACTGCGAAGGTCCTGGCTGGCGGGGTATTCGACGGTATAAAGAGAGCCGTCATAGGTAACACGCGTGACGCCCTTTATCTTCTGAAGCTGCCTGGCCACTTCCTTGGACGGGCCTTCTACTTCCAGCCGGATACGTCTTGAACCGGCTACTATGGATGAAAGGTTCTCGATGCGGTCTTCAGCCACTATCTTGCCTTCATGTATGATAATCACCCGTTCACAGGTCATACTTACTTCCGGCAGGATGTGGGTGGAGAGAAGAATAGTGCTGCTTTTACCCAGTTCCTTGATGAGCTGTCTTGTCATCGATACCTGAATCGGGTCTATGCCCACCGTCGGCTCGTCAAGAATCAGTACCTCCGGCTCATGAATGATTGCCTGGGCCACGCCGACCCGCTGCCTGAATCCCTTTGACAGCTTACCAATCAGTGAGTCAGCGTATTCCTCAAGATGGCATATTTCAACGACATCTTCTATCCGGGTCTGTGTCCTGTCTTTATCCAGGCCTCTGAGATTGGCAAGGAAGTCCAGGTAAGAACGGACGGTCATGTCGGTATACAGGGGCACCGATTCTGCGAAATATCCGATGTGCTGGCGTGCCTCCAGCGAATTCGTCATTATGTTATAGTCGCCAATCCATGCTTCGCCCTGGGTTGGCGCCAGGAAACCGGTAAGTATACGCATCGTGGTTGTTTTACCGGCCGCATTGGGGCCGAGGAATCCCACGATTTCTCCCTTTTCCACCTCGAAGCTGATATTATCTACTGCCAGGCGCTTGCCGTAGTATTTGGTTAGATTTTTTACTCTTATCACTTTCTATATAGCTACCTTTTTCATATAATGTAAAAGCGCTTTTGCCGCGGTTATTCTGTTTTTGACAACTGCCAGTTTATCCAAGCATAGGTCTCGGAGTCAAATCCGTTATTGAGTCCGTGATATTTTATCTCATGGTACTGCATTTCTTCTGCGAACCATGCATCGAGTAGCTTGCTCTGCAGCGTTGGTATATACTCTTCGGCTACTTCCCGGGAATCGGCTCTCTCCGAGACCAAGATTAAATAGTAACCTATCGGTTCTATTGCCGATGGGTCATCTGTATTATAGACTATTAACGGCTCGCTTAGTTTATCGGTTTCCAGTTCCCAGGCTGCGTATTCAATCTGCGGGTTAATGACGCCACGGGGAACCCAGCCGATGTCGCCCCCGTCATCCCTTGTGCTTGCATCCAGTGACAGTTCCCTGGCAATAGCGGCGAAGTCCTCCCCCGCCTCCAGTCTTGCCATGGCTTTTTCGGCTTCCTTTTGCGACTCCAATAGCATAACGTGAATATGGGCCTGCTCGGCTACAGTGGGCATTCTTGCTGCCAGGTACTGGTGTATTTTACTGGCCATCAGGCTGGTGGATAAAATCTCTCTATATTCGGAACCAGACAGTTCAGTTTCATTGAGCCGCTGACGGTACCACTCCTTGAATTCGCTTTCGGAGATTGTTCCGCTCTCTCCGCCGGCTATCCTTCTTAGTTCCTGGTCAATATCTTCCTCGCTGAACTCTATGCCGAATTGTGGCGCCGCCATTTTAACGATTTCTTCTCTGGCGATATTCCCGAGCATAGCCATAGGGTCGGAGCCGGCAGCCCGGGTTCTTTTGATAAAGTAGTCCATGCGGATTGAGACGTCGTCTACGGTGACTACGCTAATTTGATAAGGTGCTATATAAGTGGGGTAATAGGCGATTCCGAGAATAATGAGGATTAGAGCGATAACCACTCCTGCTATAATAAAAGCTGTCCGTCTGCTGACCTGGTTTTTATATACGACTTTAACTTCCGGACTCTGTTGTCCTTCCGTCCTTCTACCGGTTCTTTTCTTTTTCGATTGAGACATACCTCACCTTAGTTTAGCAGGACATTCTGAGTCCTTTAATATAAGAGGAACAAAAGGCTCTATTGGAAAATAAACAGTCTCTTGTTCTCCTGTTGACGATGCGGCTTACTTTTTTACCCGGAGCTCGACGGGTTAGACCCGGTGGCAAGCTACCCAGTGTTCGCCGTGTTCGCCGCCGATGTCCCTGAATTCTGGTACTTGTTCCTTGCAAATGTCAATCGCCATATGACATCTGGGGTGGAAGTTGCAGCCGCTGGGGGGGTTAATTGGACTGGGCACATCACCGGTCAGCAGTATTCGCTTTCGCTGTCGGTCAACTACCGGGTCGGGTATGGGTACTGCTGACAGCAGTGCCTGGGTATAAGGGTGAAGCGGGTTATCATAAAGCTCATCGCTATCGGTAATCTCAACAATTTTACCCAGATACATAACGGCTACCCGGTCACTGATGTGGCGAACTACGGAAAGGTCGTGAGCAATAAAGAGATAGGTTAGATTCATTTCTTCCCGGAGTCTTAGCAGCAGGGTGATGACCTGTGTCTGAATTGAAACATCCAGCGCTGAAACCGGTTCGTCACATATAATGAGTTTGGGCCTTGTCGCCAGCGCCCTGGCTATGCCGATACGCTGCCGCTGTCCGCCGCTGAACTCGTGAGGGTAGCGGACAGCCATATAAGGTTCAAGCTGTACAAGCCTGAGCAGTTCGTCAACCTGCTCCTTGTACTCTTTGCCTTTATTAACAAGGTTGTGGACCAGCATCGGCTCCCCGATAAGGTCCCCGGCGGTCATACGCGGGTCAAGCGAAGCGTAGGGGTCCTGGAATATAAGCTGCATATCCTGCCGGGTTTCTCTCAACTCTCTCCCGCTGAGTTTGAGGAGGTCTTTCCCGTCGAAAATAACCTTTCCCCCGGTGATTTTATAAAGCTGCAGAACACAGCGCCCGGTGGTGGTCTTGCCGCAGCCGCTTTCGCCAACCAGTCCCAGGGTCTCGCCTTTCTTCACGTAAAAACTTACACCGTCTACCGCCTTGACATCGCCTACTTTCTTCCGCATGACGCCGGCGGTTACAGGAAAATACATGTAAAGGTCTTCTATGTCAACTAGATGGTCGTCGCTTGCCATTAGCCTGCCCTCTCCTTCCTTAGATTCTCAACTATCTCTTCCATTTCCCCGCTTCTCCAGCAAGCTGCCAGGTGATTCTCTCCCACTTCCTCCAGTGGGGGTTTCTCCTCGTGGCACTTATCTGTCGCGTAGCGACAGCGCGGTGAGAAGTTACAGCCCTGTGGTAAATGAGCAAGGTGTGGCGGTAAACCGTCAATAACATAGAGCTTGCGTTTTCTGGGTAAATCCAACCGCGGGACCGAACCTATCAGCCCCATTGTATAGGGGTGTTTCGGTTGGCCGTATAAAACATCGGTCGGTGCCGATTCCACGAGCCGTCCGGCATACATCACGTTAACCCGGTCAACATAACGGGCAACGATTCCCAGGTTGTGGGTAATGATAATAATCGCCGTGCCGAACTGGGACCGCAGGTTGTCCATAAGCTCCAGGAGCTGGGCCTGGACGGTAACATCAACCGAGGTAGTCGGCTCGTCGGCTATTATCAGTTCCGGGTTGCAGCTAAGCGCCATGGCCATCATTATTCTCTGCTGCATTCCTCCGCTGAACTGGTAAGGGTAGTCGCTTATCCTCTTCTCCGCGTCCGGTATGCCCACCAGCTTAAGCAACTTGATGGCTTCCTCGATTGCTGCTTTTTTATCCATACCTTGATGCAACTGTAACGCTTCGGATATCTGAATGCTCACCGATACCACCGGGTTCAAGGATGTTGTCGGTTCCTGGAAGACCATTGCTATGTGGGCACCCCTGATATGGCGCATTTCCTCCTCGGTAATCTTGAGAAGGTCCTGTCCCTGGAAGAAAATCTCGCCACCGACAATGATTCCCGGTGGATAGGGAATAAGGCGCAGGATGGAAAGAGCACTAACGCTCTTGCCGCAGGCACTCTCACCAACCAGACCTATACTCTCACCCTTATTGACGTGGTAGGAAAGTCCGTCATTGGCTCTAACCTCTCCCTCTTCGGTGTAGAAATAGGTTCTCAGGTCTTTAACTTCGAGTACTTTCTCTGCGATTGCCGTTCACCTCATTTCTTTATTATTGATTGCTGTCCCTGTCGCTCAGGGCAAAGAGCTACTCTTCCTTTTCCGTATCCGGGCCGAGCCTTTCTTGCATCTTCTTCAACTTGGCTCCACCGTAACGTCCCAGACCACCCCTGAGCCTCGGGTCCAGTATATCTCTGACTGCATCTCCCAGCATATTGATGCCGTAGACAACGGCAGCCAGAGCCAGACCGGGCCAGATACACATCCAGGGAGCCTGAAGCATATACTGGCGTCCAGTTCCGCTCAACATGCCTCCCCAACTGGGAGTCGGAGGCGGAATACCGAATCCGAGGAAGCTCAGCATTGCCTCAGAAAGTATCATGCGTCCGATGACGGTCGTAAATCCGACGATTATCACCGGCATAATATTGGGCAGCACGTGGCGTATCAGGGTTCTTCCTCCCGGAACGCCGATAGCCCTCGCTGCCTCAAAATATACGTTCTCCTTGATGCCGATAACGGCGCTTCTTGTTACCCTTGACCCGCGGATACCTCCTGTTATACCCAGGACAAGTATCACCTGGAGGAGTCCGGGTCCCAGAACAGCCATTATCGTCAGGTAAAGGACAAGCGGCGGGAAGCACATGAAAGAATCAACGAACCTCTGCATAAACATGTCGTACTTGCCGCCGAAGAAACCTGAAGTAACACCGATAATCAGGCTGACTGCTGCTTCAAGAAGGGCGCCGCAGAAACCTACTAGCATGGAGATGCGGGCGCCGTAGATAATGCGGCTGAGCAGGTCTCTCCCCAGGTTATCACAGCCTAGAAGATGGCTGGCTGTAGGTGGGTCAAGCCGGTCTGCCAGGATAATTTCGTTATATCCGTAAGGGGCTAGAATTTCAGCAAAGATTCCGGTAAGAATCAGTACCAGCATGATAACCCCGCCCACGGTACCCATCGGTTTTTCCTTGACCAGTCTGATGAACAACTCAGCCCACATCGAGTGGTGCTTTCGCACTTCAGCCGCTGTTATTGGACTTGTTGTCATTTCTTCGGCCATTTTACTGCCTTTCTTTTCTATTGATACTGGACTCTGGGGTCTAACCAGGCGTAAGTTACGTCGACCAGCAAATTCATCAGCAAAACGACGGTAGCCAGCACCAGGTTTATCCCGGAAATTACAGGATAGTCTCTCTGGGTAAGGGCTTCAAACATGAGACGTCCGATACCGGGCAGACAGAATATCTGCTCGATAATAACCGTGCCTGAAATCAGGAAGGGCAGCATCATTCCGGCTATAGTTATCACCGGAATCAGGGCGTTTTTCATGGCATGCCTTACGATGATTGTCCGTTCTTTAAGCCCCTTTGCCCAGGCGGTCCTGATATAATCCTGCCTCAGCACCTCAAGCATCATGGTGCGGGTCATTCTCATCGTTGTTCCTGACATGACCATGCCCATTATGAAACCGGGGATCATAAACTGTACCAGATTTACGCCGAGGTCTCTAACGATGGGGATATATTCCAGTGACGGCGTCCATCCCCACCAGATGGAGGGGTAGACTATCACCATCGTTCCTATCCAGAAGCTGGGAAGAGAAATGGCGAGTATGGCGATAGTACGGCCTACATAGTCGCCCCAGGTATCCTGGCGTATCGCCGAATAGACGCCTATGGGGATGGCTATTATCCAGGCTGTTAACAAAGCTATGACTCCCAGTTCGAGTGATACCGGCAGCCTCTGGATTATTTCCTGGACTATTGACTCGTTTTTCCACAGGGACTCGCCAAGGTCACCCTGGAAAATGCCGCTAACCTCACCGGTTTCCTGCGGCCAGACTCCCAGCCAGCGTCCGTACTGGACATGCATTGGCTGGTCCAGTCCCATTGCTTCTCTAAGGTATTCCTCGGTTAGCTCCGCGCCCATCCCCGATTGCTCGGACATCTGGGCCATCATCATATCAATAACATCACCGGGGATAAAGCGGACAAGTAAAAAGACTATTACGGTTACAATCCCCAGGGTGGGTATCATTAATAAAAATCTTCTTACTACATAAGCACGCATGGCAGTCCCTTCCCTTTTGCTGCGTTTCCGATGGATCTATGTTACATTCTTGTAAGTTTCTTTCCCTACGTTACTGTCTATATAATTGATACTTCTAAATCTTATAGCCTAAGCATTACATTTTGTCAATACCCAAAATATAACTTTTTTAAAGGCTTTTCCCGAATATCTTGGTAAAGATTTTCACTCTTATATCATTTCCCGATTGTTTTTGTCAAGGGATTCTTAACATTTCTCTTTTTTAATTTCAACCGGTTATATGCCGCCTTCATCCGGCTTTCATTTGTAAGGAGGGCAGGATATCCTGTAGTATAAAGTTAGCTTTAAACGGACTCCGCTTTTATTTGTGAAATACGGGCTCCGGTTCAAGAAACGGGTTAAGCAGCAAATGGTACGGGTAAAAGAAGAAAAATCTGCCAGTATAAAAGTACAGGGGGTGGTGCAGGGGGTAGGTTTCAGGCCCTTTATCTATCGGCTGGCAAATGAGTATAGTTTGAAGGGTTGGGTGCGCAACACTTCGGGAAGCGTGGAGATTGAGGTGGAGGGAGACGGGAAAAGCCTGGAAAACTTTTTGAAAGACCTCGAACCGAAAGCCCCTCCTATGGCACGTATTGAAAAAGTTGAAACCGGATTCCAGCCCCTGAAAAATTATACCGGGTTCGAGATATACCGGAGCCAGAGTCAGGAGGGGGAGTACCAGCTGGTCTCACCGGATATTGCTACCTGTGAGGACTGCCGGAGAGAAATATTCTCCTCTGCCGACCGCCGCTTCCGCTATCCCTTCACAAACTGCACCAACTGCGGCCCCCGGTTCACCATTATCGAAGACATTCCTTACGACCGCTCCAGGACTACGATGCGTGAGTTCAGGATGTGTCCTGAGTGCCAGCGGGAGTATGATAACCCTCTCGACCGGCGCTTTCACGCCCAGCCGAATGCCTGCCCGGTATGCGGGCCTGAGCTTGAGCTTGTTGATAGTGACGGTAGTCCCATCGAGTGCGGTGATGTCATTAAAGAGGCAGCCTCGCTTCTGAAAGCGGGGAAGGTCCTGGCTCTCAGGGGTCTGGGCGGATTCCACCTCGCCTGCGATGCCACCAGCCAGGAAGCGGTAAGCCTTTTAAGAGACAGAAAGAGGCGCCCATCGAAACCCCTGGCGGTAATGATAGCCACCCTGGAAGAGGTAAAAAAGCACTGCACGGTATCATCTGAGGAAATCAGGCTACTGCAATCTCCCGAGTGCCCGATTGTGCTCTTGAAATGGAACGGCAGCCCGTCGGGTATCGCTCCGGCGGTAGCTCCGGCGTTGAAGTACCTCGGCGTTATGCTCCCCTACACTCCCCTGCATCACCTTTTGCTGGATGAAGCCGGCATTCCGCTGGTAATGACCAGCGGTAATCTCAGCGAAGAGCCTATTGCCAAAGACAATGACGAGGCTTTAGTCCGCCTCAGGGGAATTGCCGATTATTTTCTGCTTCACAACCGGGGTATTTTCTCCCGCTATGATGATAGTGTATGTATGGTCGAGGATGAAAGACCTCAGCTATTGAGGAGGGCAAGGGGCTACGCTCCCTATCCCATTTTTCTTCCTTTCGAATCAAGACAGGTCCTTGCCTGCGGGGCGGAACTGAAAAACACCTTCTGCCTCACCAAGAACGAACACGCTTTCCTCAGCCAGCATATCGGCGATATGGAGAACGAGGAGACCCTGGAGCACTTTAAAAATACTATCGAGCTGTATAAGAAGCTGTTCCGTATCGAACCCGAAATCATCGCTTACGATATGCACCCGGACTATTTTTCCACGAGATATGCCCTTGAAACTGGCCCTGAGCAGGGATTGGCTCTCGTCCCGGTGCAGCACCACCATGCCCACATTGTAAGCTGCATGGTGGATAATAATACCGGGGAGACTGTCATCGGGGTAGCCCTTGACGGCACCGGGTACGGTACCGATGGCACGATATGGGGTGGAGAGTTCCTGATTGCCGACCGGCGCAGTTTTAAAAGGGTGGGACACCTCGAATACGCACCCCTGCTCGGTGGGGAGGCGGCAATACGAAGACCTTACCGTATGGCTCTGAGCTATTTATATACTCTGCTCGGAGAAGACTTTTCTCTGGAAGGTCTGCCTCTTGGCGAGATTGATTCTTCACAGCTTGACCTGATGAAAAGGCAGCTTAAGCAGGGGATAAACTGCCCTCCGACTTCGAGCGCCGGGCGGTTTTTCGATGCTGTTTCCGCTTTGCTGGGGGTGAGAGGGGAGGTGGACTATGATGCGCAGGCAGCCGTCGAACTGGAGATGCTGGCCTCGGGTGATATGGATATTGCTGCTCTTGAGACCTATCCTTTTACCGTAGACGAGCAAAACGGTATGAAAGTGGTCAGATTGAGAAAAATACTCTCGGCGATAGTTGGTGATATCAGGGTAAATGTCCCCGTTCCGGTGATATCGTTGAAGTTCCACGCTACTGTAGCGCAGGTAGTCCTCGAAATGTGTAAGTTAATCGCTGGGGAAAGCGGAATAAACCGGGTGGCACTGAGTGGCGGAGTCTTTCAGAACCGGCTGCTGCTGCGGTTGACTGCTGCCGCTCTACGAAAAGGCGGTTTTGATGTGCTTACCCATCAGCTTGTGCCCTGTAACGACGGCGGGATTTCACTGGGTCAGGCGGTAATCGCTAATTTCGCCGGTTCTTCAAAAGGAGGTGTGGAATAATGTGTCTTGCCATTCCGGTCATGATTACGTCTGTAGAAGGCAACGAGGCTGATGTTGAAATTGGAGGGATAGCCCGCCGGATTAGCCTGATGCTGACTCCGGAGGCTAAAGTCGGCGACTATGTTTTACTCCACACCGGCTACGCCATCAGCGTTGTTGATGAAGAGGAAGCAAAGGAGAGCTTAAAGCTCTTCGAAGAAATAGCCGGTCTGATTGGGGAGGAAGATTGAAGTATATCACCGAGTTCCGGCGCTCTGAGCTTGCCCGTGGACTGATTGACCGGATTCGGCAGAAGTCCGGGAAACCGGCGCGCCTGATGGAGTTCTGCGGCGGCCATACCGTCACCATCTTCAGGTACGGTATCCGCCAGGTGTTACCCGGCAATATCGAAATGGTGTCCGGGCCCGGCTGCCCGGTCTGCGTTACGGCTAACGCCGACCTGGATAAAGCTATTGCCCTGGCTGGAATTCCGGATGTAATCGTCACCACCTTCGGCGATATGATGAAGGTGCCCGGCAGTCGCTCCAGCCTGCAAAAAGCGAAAGCGGAGGGCGGCGATGTCCGTATGGTCTATTCGACTATGGACGCCCTGAGTATCGCCGGGGAAAATCCGGATAAGACGGTTGTCTTTCTGGGCATTGGCTTTGAGACCACCGCTCCGACGGTCGCCGCTTCTATCCTTCAGGCGGAGGAAAAAGGGATAAAAAATTACACCGTGTTTTCAATGCACAAGCTCTGTCCTCCGGTGATTCGCGCCATTCTCGATTCGGGCGAGGTAAAACTCCAGGGGCTTATCTGTCCCGGCCACGTATCCGCCGTTATCGGCTCTCATCCCTGGGACTTCATTGCCCGGGATTACGGTATTCCCTGTGTGGTGTCCGGCTTCGAGCCGGTTGACATTTTACAGTGTGTCGATATGCTGGTAGACCAGATTGAAAACGGCGAGTCCACGGTTGAAGTTGCCTACCGGCGCGGAGTGCGTCCTGAAGGCAACCTTGAGGCAATCAGGCTGATGGACAAGGTATTCGAGCCCTGCCCTGCCGGATGGCGGGGAATGGGTGAGGTGCCGGAAAGCGGACTAAAAATCAGGGAAGAATACTGCCGTTTCGATGCCAGCCTCGCCTTCGATATAGACCCCGGTGAACCTTATGAGCCTGCCGGCTGTATCTGCGGTGAAGTCCTGCGGGGAGTCAAGACGCCTCTCGACTGCAAGCTCTTCGGTAAGACCTGCAACCCGGAATATCCCGTTGGGCCGTGCATGGTCTCTTCAGAGGGCAGCTGCTCCGCTTACTATCTCTACGGAGGGGATTTTGGAGGATAGAATTCTGCTTGCCCACGGCAGCGGCGGCACCCTTGCCCACCAGTTGATAGAGAAAAGTTTTGTAAAGGCTTTCGATAACCCCCTTTTATCCAGGCTGGACGATTCGGCAGTCGTCGATTTTAGCGGCAGGCTGGCTTTCACCACCGACAGCTACGTGGTCACTCCTATCTTCTTCCCCGGCGGAGATATCGGGAAGCTTGCCGTCTGCGGCACGGTGAACGACCTGTCTATGTCCGGCGCCAGACCTCTTTACCTGAGCCTCTCCTTTATTATTGAAGAAGGACTTGTCCTGGATGAGCTGAACAGCATCGTGGACTCTGTAAAGAAAGCAGCCGATGAAGCGGAGGTGGAAATTGTCACCGGAGATACCAAGGTGGTGCATCGGGGCAGTGCCGACAGGCTTTTTATTAATACCGCCGGAGTAGGTATAATACCGGAAGGAGTCGATATCTCGGGCAGCAGGGCGAGGCCGGGAGATAAAGTGATTCTGAGCGGGAATATAGGCGACCACGGTATCGCCGTTCTCAGCAAACGTGAAGGGCTGGCTTTTTCCACGAGCCTGGAGAGCGATTGCGCTCCACTCGGCGGTCTGGTGGCTCAAATGCTCGCCGCCGGTCCCGATATACATTGTCTTCGCGACCCCACCAGAGGAGGGCTGGCGACCACCTTGAATGAGCTGGCAAAACAATCGAAAGTGGGGATAAGGATTGAAGAGGAGAAGATTCCGGTGCGCGAAGACGTCGCCGCTGCCTGCGAGATGCTCGGTCTTGACCCGCTTTACGTGGCTAATGAGGGCAAGCTGGTGGCGATTGTCCCGGCTGAGGACGCGGACAGGGTTCTCAAGGCGATGCTGGAGAATTCTTACGGCGGGGATGCCTCCGTTATCGGTGAGGTGAATGAAAAGAATCCCGGACGGGTGGTAATGAAGACCCGCCTCGGCACTTCCCGGATAGTGGACATGCTGGCTGGAGACATCCTGCCCAGGATATGTTAAAATGCATGAGCTTTCCATTACTCAGAGTATGCTCGACCTTGTCCTTGAGCAGGCGGAAAAAGCCGACGCAAGCAGGGTTGAGAAGGTTAATCTGGTTATCGGGGAAATGACCGGAGTTGTCGATGACTGCGTTCAGTTCTACTTCAGTTTGCTCGGCAAAGGGACGATTGCTGAAGAGGCGGTCCTTTCCTGTAAAATGGTCCCGGCAACAGCGCGCTGCCGGAACTGCGGTAAGACTTTTCAGCCAAAGGAATTCGACTGGACCTGTCCCCATTGCGGTAAAAGCGGTATGGAAATAGTGGCGGGCCAGGAACTTTTCGTAGAAAGTATAGAGGTGGAGTAAATGGAAATAAAAGTATTAAAGGATATCCTCGGTGCTAATGACCAGATAGCGAGTAATAACCGCCAGATATACGATAGCAATGGCATTTTTACCGTAAACCTGATGTCATCGCCGGGCGCCGGGAAGACAAGTCTGATTCTGGAAACAATAAAACAATTGAAGGGTAAAGTCAGGCTCGGCGTCATCGAAGGCGATGTCAGTTCGAGTATAGATGCCGAGAAGATAGGCAAAGAGGGCGTGCCTACTGTCCAGATAAACACCGGCGGTGAGTGTCACCTCGAAGCCAATATGACAAACAATGCCCTCAACAATCTGCCTCTCAAGGATATCGATATCCTTGTTATAGAAAACGTCGGCAACTTAATCTGCCCGGCGGAGTTTAACCTCGGCGAACATAAAAGGGTGCTGGTTGCAAGCGTGCCGGAAGGCGAGGATAAACCGTTCAAGTATCCGTTGATGTTCCTTGAAGCCGATGCCGTGCTGGTAAATAAAATCGATCTTCTGCCCTACCTTAAGTTCGATATGGACGCCTTTGTTAAAGCGATTGAAGATATAAACGAAAAGGTGGCAATCTTCCAGATTTCCTGCACCACCGGCGAAGGAATCGAACAGTGGGTCTCCTGGCTGCTGGCGCAGAGTAAAAAAGGGACTGGTTAGAGGGTAGAAAGCGATTGCCTGACAGACTGCTTCGAGAGACTGGCTCCTGAAACATTGATGGATTCAACTGGAAAACGTCCGAAACTATTCTACGGTTGGTATATCGTCGGTGCCGCAGTGCTCATCATACTCTATACCGGCGGTATCGTTCACTTCGGATTTACCACTGTTTTTGAGCCTATCGTCGAGGAATTCGGCTGGAGTTACGCGCAGGTTTCCCTTGCCTTTTCATTACGCGGC
>CAZOUZ010000020.1:9761-16685 GCA_964583115.1 uncultured Dehalococcoidales bacterium | reverse complement strand
AACCGGGAATTTGCGGGCATACTCCATAAACTGCTTGAAATTTTCCAGGTCATAAATCGCCTGGGTCTGAAAGAACTCCGCCCCCGCCTCCACCTTCTTCTCGAACTTGATAAGCTGGGGCTCTATCGGGTTTGCCTCTGGAGTTACTATCGCCCCGGCGCAGAACTCAACCGCCCCGTCCAGTTCGTTCCCTCCCAGGTCAACGCCGCTCTCGAGCTGCCGGACTGTCCGCAAAAGCTGGACGGAATCGAGCTCGAAGATGCCCTGCGCCTGCTTGTGGTCGCCCACCACCACGGCATCGCCGGTAAGGCAGAGGACGTTTTTAATCCCCCTGGTATTTGCCAGCAAAAGGTCGGCCTGGAGGGCAAGCTGGTTGCGGTCCCGGCAGGTCATCTGTATTATCGGCTCACCGCCCTGCTCCTTTACATAAAGACAACCGCCGAGCGACGGAAAGCGCATTACCGAGCTCTGATGGTCGGTTATATTGATAGCGTCCACCCTGTCTTTGAGAATATCGATATGGTGGCACATCTTCTCGATGTTCGTCCCCTTGGGCGGAGCAATTTCACTCGTGATAACGAATTTGCCCGAATTCAGGGCCTCCCTGAAGCTCTGTACCATAGTAACCCTCCTCATTTACTGGATGACAATCGCTCTCGGCCTGGGTACGACCTGAGAATTTTTGATCGGCTGGTACTCCCGCATTAAATCGAGCCGTCCCTGTTCCTTCAAACGGTTATAGATTAGCGTCCAGGCGCAGTCCTTCTCGCTGTCAACCTCGCATTTTCCGTTGTTCGTCCCGCCGCAGGGCCCGTTCAGCAGGTGCTTGTGGCAGGCGGTAATCGGGCAGATACCGGCAGTGTACCCCAGCAGACAGTGACCGCACTGGTCGCAGACCTCCTTAAAGCTGCCGGGGCCGTCCTCCAGCCCAATGAAAAGGGTATCCAGGGCAGGAATGACCGGCTTGCTAATGTACGAAGCGACCCGCTGCACCCCCAGAGCGCAGGACATTACCAGAATACAGTCCGCACCCTCCACCAGTTTCATATCATCTTCCAGGGTAGCCTCGGTTACATCATCGCAGGCAATGGGGATGACTACCCAGCCGGTGACCAGTTTCCCCATCTCCTGGAGACGACTACTCATCTCGATAACCTCGTCCCTGCCCCCGGTCTTGGTCACGGTGGCACAGGTTCCGCAGCCGACGATATATACCTTGTCCAGCCCCTTGAGCTGCTGCTCAATCTCTTCAATGGGCTTTTGCTTTGTAATAGATTTCATTCCTGCCTCCCTGACGGACGTTTAAGTCCCTGCCTGTTTTATGTTATTTCAAGGTCGCACCTCAGGCACCGTCTTGCTTCCTCCCTTGCCTGCTCCTCCGAGAATCCGAGTTCAATCTCCTCGAAACTCCGTTTTCTCTGCTGAGTCGGCAGCACCGGCACTTCCAGCCTGGGTTTCGCCTCCCACTCTTCATCCTCTTCTTCTTTGGGGATTGCCTCTTCGGCCTCATCGGTTTCCGTATCGTACATGTGCACTGGAGAGGTGTCGCCCCTGAGATACTTGTCCATAGCCATAGCCCCTCTTCTGCCGGCGGCGATAGCTTCTATAACCATACCCGGCCCGGTAGCGAAGTCGCCTCCGGCGAAGATACCCTCCACATTCGTCGCCAGGGTATTGCTGTCAACCACCAGTGTCTCCCACCGGGTACGCTCCAGGGCGCTGTCGACGGGCAGGAAGGAAAGGTCGGGGGCCTGGCCGACGGCGGCAATAACGGTATCGGCAGCGACAAAGAACTCTGAGTCAACAATCGGTACGGGTCGCCGCCGTCCGCTGGAATCCATTTCACCCAGTCTCATCCGGACACAGTGCAAGCCGCTTACCTGCCAGTTTTCGCTGACTATCCGGGTAGGATTGACCAGGAAATTCACCTGGACGCCCTCGGCAACAGCCTCGTCGTGCTCGACCTCGGTAACCAGCATCTCGTCCCGCGACCGCCGGTAGTATATGTTCACCTCTTCGGCACCGAGGCGGAGGGCGGTACGCGCCGAGTCCAGCGCCACGTTTCCCCCGCCGACTACAGCCACCCGTCTCCCCACCGCCACTGTCTTGCCCAGCCTGACGTCCCTGAGAAACCTGAGTCCGTAGTAGAAGTTGGAAACATCCTCCAGTTCCCCCGGAATGCCCAGTTGCTGGCTCCTCTGGGCGCCGGCGGCAATAAATACGGCTTCATAACCGTCTTTTTTCAACTGGTCTACGGTGAAATTCGTCGTAATCGGGGTATCGTACCTTATCTCGACACCGCACTTGGCGATGTAGTCAATCTCATTCTGTATAACCTCGCGGGGCAGGCGGAACTCGGGTATGGCGACAGAAAGCATCCCCCCGCCTATCGGCAGGGCTTCGAAGACCGTCACCGGATAGCCCATCTGCGCCAGGAAGTAGGCGCAGGACAGTCCGGTAGGTCCGGCTCCCACCACCGCCGCCTTCTTATTCTTCGTGACGGGGAAAGGTTCCGGCTCGGGCAGTTCGGAAACATTATCGAAATACCAGTCGGCGGCAAAACGCTTCAACGCCCGGATAGCCACCGGGTCGTCCAGTTCTCCCCGCCGGCACCTTCTCTCGCAGGGATGGTGGCAGATGCGCCCGCAGATAGCCGGGAACGGATTGCGTTCCCTTATCGTATCAACCGCCGCCTTATAATCACCGGCAGCGATTTGGGCTACGTACTTCGGAACATTAATCCCCACCGGGCAGGTATGCTGGCAGGGAGATATCATCAGGGCGTCGCAGACGGCTGCCGGGCACTTCTTCTCCCTGATATGCGCTTCGTACTCATCCCTGAAATATTTCAGTGTGGTAAGCACCGGGTTGGGACAGGTCTGTCCCAACCCGCACAGCGAGCACTCCTTCACCGTCATGGCTATGCTGTACAGGGTATCCAGGTCTTCGATGCGTCCCTTGCCCTGGGTAATCCTGGTCAGAATCTCCAGCATCTGTCTCGTCCCCAGACGGCAGGGGGTACATTTCCCGCAGGACTCGTCCTGGGTGAAACTGAGGAAATAGCGGGCTATCTCGACCATGCAGGTACCTTCATCCAGTACCACCATGCCTCCGGAGCCCATAATCGAGCCGAGTTTAGCCAGGGTCTCATATTCCACCGGCGTGTCGAGGAACTGCACGGGAATACACCCGCCGGAAGGACCCCCTGTCTGCACGGCTTTGAACTGCTTGTCCTTCGGAATACCGCCTCCGATATCGAAGATAATATCGGCAAGTGTCGTGCCCATCGGCACCTCCACCAGCCCGCTGTTGGTAATCTTGCCGGTAAGGGCAAAGATAGCGGTACCCTTGCTCTTCTCGGTACCGATTCCGGCAAACCACTCGGCTCCGTGGTCGATAATAATGGGTATGGAAGCCAGAGTCTTAACATTATTTATATTGGAAGGCTGCCCGTCCAGGCCCGACTGAGCGGGAAAGGGTGGACGCGGTCGGGGCATACCCCGCTTACTCTCTATAGAAGCCATCAAGGCCGTCTCCTCACCGCAAACGAATGCCCCGGCGCCTTCCTTTACATAAATCGTGAAACAAAACCCCGAATCGAGCATATTTGTTCCCAAAAAACCACTTTCCCGCGCTTGCTCAATCGCAATGTGGACCCGTTTTACCGCCAGGGGATACTCGGCGCGGGCGTAGATATAGCCTTCACTGGCGCCGATAGCGTATCCGGCGATTGTGAGCCCCTCGATAACGGCGTGCGGGTCCGCTTCCAGTATCGAGCGGTCCATAAAAGCACCGGGGTCGCCCTCGTCGGCGTTACAGATAACGTATTTCCTGTCTCCCGTGGCATTTCGGCAGAACTCCCACTTCTGCCCGGTAGGGAATCCGGCGCCGCCGCGCCCCCGCAAACCGGAATTCTTCACCTCTTCAATCACCTGCTCCGGCGTCATCTCAAGCAGGGCTTTCTTCAGCGCCCTATAGCCACCCTGCGCAATATAATGCTCTATTTTCTCCGGATTGATGTGCCCGCAGTTATGCAAAATTACGCGCTGCTGTTTCGCATAAAATTTAATCTCTGAATAATATGGTATAGCCTTGCCGGTTGCCGGGTCACGGTAGAAAAGGCGCTCCACCGGCTCACCGTCCCGCAGGTGTGCGCTTACAATCTCCGGGGCGTCTTCAGCCTGGACATGAGTATAAAAGATGCCCTCAGGCTCGATAACCACATTGGGACCCTGCTCGCAAAAACCGTGACAGCCGGTAAAGTCAACCTCAGCATCTTTTATTCCCTGTTTTGCTACCTCTGCCTTAAGCGCCTCATAGACGCTATCAGACCCTGCGGAGACGCACCCTGTCCCCTGACAGACAAAAACGGTGCGGTGATTCTGCATCCTATCCTCCGTTCTTCTTTAACAGTTGCTCTACTTTTTTAGGGTTCAGGTGACCGTAAACCCGGTCTCCGACCACCATATTTGGGGCCAGGGCACAAACGCCGATGCAGGCAACCGTTTCCAGCGTATATTCCATGTCGGGAGTCGTCTCACCTTCCTCCACGCCCAACTGCTGTTTCACCAATTTAAGAATTGTCTTTCCTCCACGTACGTGGCAGGCCGTCCCCCGGCATACTCTGACCATCTTTTTCCCCTTTGGCTCGGTATAAAGCTGTGCGTAGAAGGAGATAACTCCCTGCACCTGACTGGGAAAGAGTCCCAGCGCTCCGGAAATAATCGGTATCGAATCGGGAGGAATATAGCCGAATTCTTCCTGGATTTTCTGCACCAGAGGGATTAACGCCCACTTCTGACGGCTGTATTCGGAGACGATTTCCTTTATTCGAGCCAGGTCGGCTTCGGTGACTTCTTTTGCTCTCTCCATCGGGCTATATCCTTTCTACTCTGACCTTCTGCACTTTCAACGAAGGTGTTTTCGTTTCCGGGTCGAGGATAATATCGAATAACCTGTTAGCCGGAGCTTCCGGGAAAGATACCGGCATAAAGAGCATCCCTTCAGGCAAGGTATCCGTTACCCTGGGCAGGGCAGTAATTTCGCCCACCAGGGAACTTACTTTCAATTTATCGCCGTCTCCAATGCCGAGCTTTCGGGCATCGGACTCGCTTATTTCCACAAAAGCCTCGGGGTTAAATTTATGCAACCGCCGGGCTCTGGAACTTCTCGTACCGCTTCCGAAGTGATACAGCGATGTTCCGGCAAGCAAAGTAAAGGGATAACCGTCTTTTCCTTTTTCTGTCTCCGGAAGATATTCTACCGGCGAAAGACGGGCAGTCCCCTCTTGTAATTGCTCCCCGTAGACACGCTCTTCAATCTCCTCCGTGACTTGCCGTAACGAAGAATAGGGCAGCGGATTGCCCATTTTATCTGCCAGCCGCAGGACTACTTCCCAATCAGACAGGTTATCATTCACCGGCTTGATTACCCGGCGCACCCGGTTTACCCTTCCCTCGAAGTTTGTAAAAGTCCCCTCTTTCTCAGCGAAGCTCGCCGCCGGCAATACCACCGTTGCCAGTCTGGCGGTCTCGGTCATGAAGATATCCTGCACGACCAATAATTCGAGTGAAGCCAGGGCCTCGGCAACCAGACCTCCATTGGGGAAGCTCAGGACGGGATTTTCTCCAGCAATCCACAGAGCCTTTATCTTCCCCGCCTTCGCCTGCTCGATGATTTCCACGGCGGTCAGTCCGGGCTTATCCGGCAAGCTCGCCTTCCAGTATTCTTCGAATTTCTTCCTTGCCCCGGCATCGGTTACACTCCGATACCCGGGGAGAAAGTCGGGCAGTGCTCCCATATCGCAGGCACCCCGACCGTTGTTATCCCTTTGCAGGGCATAGACGCTGTCCGCAGCTCGCCCGGTCAGGCTCGCCAGGTTGGACAGAGCTTTTACGCCATCGGCGCCGTTTTTCTGCTGGGTGATGCCGGTGCCGTAGACGATTGCCGCCCTGCCGGCTCCGGCATAGAGTCGGGCGGCGGCCTGAATTTCCTCGCCCGGAACGCCGGTGACAGACTCCACGTAGCCGGTAGAATATTTTTCCAAAGTTTTAGCGAAGGCTTTAAAGTCATCCGTATTTCTATCAACAGACTCACTGTCCGCTAAGCCCTCGTCGATAATCACCTTTGCCAGACCGTTAAGAAGAGCCACATCGGTGCCGACCCCGGGCTGAAGCAGAAGATGAGCAAACGAGGCAAGTCCTGTCCGCCGGGGGTCTATCAGTATCAATCTGGCGCCTTTGAATTTAACGGCGCGTTTTATAGCATATTCGACAAGCGGGGCTGACGAGGCTGGATTAGCCCCGATAACAATTATCACCTCCGATTGCTCAAGGGCACCAAGGTCGCCTCCTGCACCACCGGGAAGACCGGTAGTCTCGCCGAGTCCTTTCCGGGTAGCAGCGTTATACAGGCTGCTGCCGTTGTCGATATTATTCGTCCCCAGTATGCATCTGGTGAATCTTTGCAGAAGGTAGTTCTCCTCATTGGTACACTTCGAGGAGCCGAGGACCGCCAGACTGTCGGCACCATACTCGTCTTTTATCCTCTTGAACCCGGCGGCTACCTTCTCCAGGGCTTGCTCCCAGGACACCTCATCGAAACCCTCATCCGCCTTAATCAGAGGGCTGGTCAATCTGTCGGCATCATGGATAAAATCATACCCGTAGCTCCCCCTGACACAGAGAGCGCCGTTATTTACACCTTCTTCGCCGGGTCTTACCCGCACGATACGGTTGTCCTTCACTTCCGCAGAAATACTGCACCCGCAGCCGCAGAAAGGACATATGGTCTCGATGCTTGTCCGGGCCGTCCCGTTATAGGACCTCTCCTTCTCCATCAGCGCCCCTGTCGGACACATTGCCACGCAGGTGCCGCAGAACGTACACTCGGAATCTTCCAGCGGCAAATCATTCGTGGTGGCAA
>CAZOUZ010000020.1:0-9661 GCA_964583115.1 uncultured Dehalococcoidales bacterium | reverse complement strand
GGCAGGAATCAGGATGGCTGGCAAGCATAAGCTTAATTATGGTCTTGCGGTGTTCTATAACGCGGGGAGAATCAGTGCTTATTACCATTCCTGCCGCTATCGGGGTAACACAGGCGGCCATTAATCTTGCAGTCGGTTCGTCCTCAACGAGGCAGAGACGGCAGGCGCCAACAGGAGTTAAGTGCTTATCGTGGCAGAGCGTAGGAATTTTCACTCCCGACTCATTCGCCAGCTCCAGGATGCTCATTCCCGGATAACCGCTCACCTCCCGCCCGTTAAGAGTTATTGTTATCGATTGCAGCTTACTGCTCATTTTTATCTGCGATATATCTCCAGACCTGTGCTACTTTTCTTGAGTCATACTGCCTTGTTTCCAGTTAGCAGACACGTAGGCGAAGGCTGCCGGGAAATACCTTCCCGCAGCTACAGACCTTATACCGGATAGAAGCTCGGAACTGGCTGCCCTTTTCGGTATAAAGCCCTGAGCGCCTGCCTCCTTGGCGACAAACATATTCTCCTCAGAGTCATACTGCGTCAAAATCAAGACCTTTACCTGAGGGGACTTCCTGCATATCTGCTTTGTTGCTTCCAGACCGCTCATTACCGGCATGGATATGTCCATAAGCACTACGTGTGGCAGCAGTTTCAGTGCTTTTTCCACGCCATCCTGTCCATCAACGGCTTCACCGACTACGTCTATATCCTTCTGCAGGGTAAGAACGGAACATATCCCGTCCCTGACCATAGTATGGTCATCAACCACCAGCACTTTTATCGTTCTCGTCGATTCTTCAAGAAGATTGTGGATTCGGATAATTATCGAGTCCGGCTCAACCGGCTTTATTGCGTACTCCTCGGCTTCGAGCTGCATACCCTCGAATATTCTCCAGCCCTTTACCTGCCGTTCGGCAGGCGGGGCATCAATCACCACCAGCGGTATATCTTTATACCTGGAATGCCCCTTCAGCCACTGATGCATCGAGAATGCCTGCCCGGCCGGAGCCAGAGTGCCAAGGACGATAACGTCAGGCGACTCACTCATCATCTCCTGCCCCTGTTCCTTGCTGGAGCATGTGACTACCTTGTAGGACTTGGCTTCCAGAGCCCGCTGTAAGGTCTCCACAAAGTCCGGTTCATCATCTACCAAGAGAACTATTTTATTGTTTGCCATTTCACACCTCCCGGCGTCTTAATATTGATTGGCTTCCCTTATCTGAGGTTTACGTTAAACTCCCACCATAGTAAAAATGGACAAACCCGAGCAGTTTTTAATATGGTACCCGGTACTTAATTGAGGGGCAATGGCAAACACCCTTAATGAATTAATGCTTAGTTACAGGAATTTCCACAGGAATTTCCCTGTATATTTATGGGGAAAATACTGTAGAGGTATGACTGGGAGAAGTTTAAAGGGTTCTTTTATACGGTTAAAGGGTTATGATGCGCTTGCGCACGGCAAACTTAATGAGGTCGGTCTTGCTGTGGATGTTCAGTTTGTTCATCATGCTTGTTTTATACGACTCGACGGTCTTCGGGCTCACGAACAGCATACCGGCTATTTCCCGGGCCGTCTTCCCCTCGGCAACGAGCTTAAACACTTCCCTTTCCCGGTCTGTCAACCGGTCATAGGGGTCTTTTTCACTGCCTTCAGCGTTCCTGACCTGGTGGTCCTGCACCAGGACTGCCGCCGCCGAAGGAGACAGGTAAGATTCCCCTCTATAGACCGCCTGAATAGCGGCAGCAAGCTCCGAAAAGGCTGCCATCTTGGTAACGAAGCCGCTGGCTCCGGCTTCGATAACAGGGATGACGTACTCACTATCGTCATACTGGGTAAGCGCCAGCACCTTGGTTTCGGGAAATTCCCGGCGTATTCTCCGGGTCGCTTCCAGCCCGTTCATGATAGGCATTGCCAGGTCCATAAGGACAACGTCCGGCAGCAGCTCTTTCACTTTCTCCAGACCTTCTTTGCCGTTTTCCGCCTCACCGACCACCTCTATCTCCGGAACCAGCTCCAGGAGAGAGCGGATTCCATCCCTTACCAGAGTATGGTCGTCAACTACCAGCACCATTATCTTTTTCATCTGCTACATCCTTGGTCAACGGAACATTAGCGATAACTTTAGTCCCCTTACCCGGCTCGGACTCAACATAGCCGGCGCCGCCAAGCACCCTTAATCTCTCCCTTATTGTAAACAGACCGGCGCCCCGGCCGCTCGGTTCGACTCCGGTGAGTTTATCGACGTCAAAGCCTTTACCGTCATCCTCGACGACTAACAGGCATTCACCGAGATTGCACTCAAGTTCTATTGTGACATTCTTTGCTTCCGAGTGCTCCAGGACATTGCCGATTATTCCCTGAGCGACGCGGAAAAGGGTTACTTCGACTTCCATAGGCAGACGCTCATCCGTGCCTTTGAATTCCATATCTACATTTATGCCGTTAGCTTCAAGAGTGTCCTTGGCATAGCGGTGGATTGCCGCCGGCATTCCAAGCTCATCCAGCAGGGTAGGGCGGAGCTCCTTCATCAGCTTCACTATCTCAGTGCCGGCATAGACTGCATAGGAGTGCGCTTTTTTAAGTCTCTCGGTAAACTCGGCATCTCCTATTTTCTTCATCTCCGCCATCTGTATGGCTGCCTGGAGGCTGAGGGTTAAGCTTGTAATCGCCTGGCTTGTCTCATCGTGCAGCTCTCCGGCGATTCTCTTTCTCTCATCTTCCTGGGCTGTCAGGGCATGTTTAAGCAGGGCTCGATACCTCTCTCCTATCCTCGATAGTCTTTCGTAAAGACTGGCTTGCTCAATGGCAGTGCCCAGATAGTGCCCAACGGAATTGAGCAGAGAAAGGTCTTCAGCCCCGAATTGCCCCGGTTCGTGACTGGCGACATTCATTACACCGACAACCTTATCCTTTGACTTCAGGGGAATGCTGACAAAACCCTTCAGGCCCTCGGCATCTACGATATCGAGGTAAACGGTACGCTGGTCTTTTGAGATATCTTCCAGGAGTATCGGCTCGCCGGTTTGAGCTACTCTTCCCGCTATCCCATCGCCAACGGGTATCCGTACCTCATCGAGATTTTTTGTAGAAAAGCCATGCTGCATCCGGTAGTACAGTACGTCGGGTTCCTTATCCATAAGCAGAATCCCACCGATGGTACCGTTAATAATCTTCAGTACATTATCAAGAGCGATGTTCAGGATGGCATCCAGGTCGTGCATCCCGCTCACGGCACTCGATATCTGGTTCAGCGCCACAAGCTGGTTCTGCCGCCTCAGCATCTGGTCTTCGAGTTCACTTTCCGCAGTGATATCTCTTCTGAGCTCGACTATCGCCCCTGTAATGCTCTCGTTGCCGCGGAAAGGATAAGCAATTATCTTCAGATACGTCTCGGTGCCGAGGGTGCGGACGGGGTGGATAATCGTTTTCATTTTGCCGCTCTCGAGGACCTGTTTCAGCGGACAGTTCCACAGGGGTGCACCGCACGGTTCATCCCTGCCATAAAAAATTTCATAGCAGAGACTGCCGATGGGAGAATCAACCTCTCCCTGCAGCCTGCCCAGCGCCGCCGAATTTGCCCACCTGACCCGGTAGCCGCTATCTATGACAACAAGCTCATCCTGGACCGAGTCCGCCATGTCCTGCAGCCCTATTTCAGGACCGGTGTTTCCGCCGCCCGGGTTGACCGCTCTCCTTTTCCTGCCCATCTTCAGCACCTCACTTCTCTGTAAAATACACTAGCAATCGAGCGTTGTCAAACAAATAGCAAAAACGCCTGCGGAACCCATGCCGCGGGGTGAAAAATTTTCCAATACCCTCTTGCTTGTGAGAAATGCAGGTATTATTATTAGAGGACACCGGCACTATAGTAAAACGCCGGTACGATAACCTTCCGGAAAAGAGGTAAGAATTATGGGGATGCAATTATGGGTCGTACTGATAATCGCTTTCTTCTTGGGCCTCGTAGCCGCCTGGGTCTCCCAGTTTACCGTAGCGAGAAAGGGGCTGGAGGCTAATGCCAAGTCAAAGAACCTCCGTGAGAACGTCAACAATCTCGTGGAAAGAAACGCCGCCAGGCGGGAAAACCTGAAAAGGCGGCAGGGAATACTTGACAAATACCTGATGATGGACATTGAGCACCAGCAAGGCCAGCTGGATGATAATGCCTTGAAAACCGCCATCGCAGAGGAAAGAAAGCGGACCGTGACTCTGACGAAAGCTATCACTGACTCGGAGAACGTAATAATTGAAAACCGCAAGATACTTGCTGAGATAGAAAGAAAGCGCGCACTGAGCAGCGGCTGGCTTCTATTTATGTCCGGTAGTATCGGCGGGGTAACGGCTCTGATTTTCGGCTTTATCGGGTTTCTGGGGGCAACATCCCAACCGTTGAACTCTCTAACGGCAGAAGTTACCGTTTCTGCGAGCATTATTGTGCAATCTCTGGTACTGGGAGCAGGCTGGCCATTGGTATGGGAGAAAGTATTTGCCATCGACGTTCTGGAGTCAACTGCTAATTCGGCTACGGCGGACTTCCAAAATACCATTAAAAAGGTAGAGAAAGAAGAAGTCTAGACGCAAAGGTAATTATATAATCACAACCCAGGGCTTATATCCCTTTCTTTTTCCGACTTTGGATGTTTGTGGTTCCACCTCAAAAATACCGTCAGGGCACATTGTTACATTCCAGGCATGGAGTCCCCTCGGGGTCTTGCCGAAGACAAGCCCGACACCGTTCTCCTTCCTCTCACTGGCGGCTGCCTTGAATAACAGGGCAGCATCGTCACAGTCGGAAATATCCTTGATGTACTCGAACCGGCTTTTTATCTGGTCTGATATCTCTTCGAGAGTCTCAGCCGGTACCAGCTTATACTCCTTATCCAGAAGGAACACCAGCGGCGTCTTACATGCCCAGGCTACCCTGAGGTATGTCTTCAATCCTGAGAGCATTCTGCAACCTCCTGGAATACAATTTTCAATCTAATCGAATCGCCATTAAAGCCACATTACCGGACCCGCCCGGGTACTTTATAAAGAATCGGGGCACCGGTTGACCTGCATCCCGGCGCCCTGATTATCACTTATCTCGTACAACACGCATTACCACGGACTATAGAAACGGCATAACCACGCCCTTTATATATCCCGGCGTCCTGCCCAGGTTGTCCTCGAAAGCCTTGCCTACATCTTCAAGCTTATACTTATGAGTGACCAGCTTGTCCATCGGATATATACCGCTCTGGATTGCCCACAGGGCACGGGGCAGTTCGCTCTCCGGGTCGGTCGACATTCCTATTCCCTGGGGACTATAAATTATCGGCGACTTAATCCAGGACATCAGCTCATAAGTGTCCGGCGCCTGGTGCCAGCCGACGACTATCATCTTTCCCCGGTCACCCTTAATTACCGCACCGGCCGTCTTCAGTCCAATCGGATGCCCCACTACCTCGATAGCCACGTCAACCCCCTTACCGCCGGTTATCTTCATAACTTCCTCGACGACGTCAACCTTGCTCGGGTTCAGGGTAATGGTAGCGCCCAGTTGTTTAGCCATATCCAGTCTCCAGTCTTCAAGGTCGCAGACTATATATTCCCTGAGCTTGGGGTGCGACACCCCGGCGATAACGCCAAGCCCCATAAAACCGCAGCCTATCTGGAATACATAGTCGCCCAGCTCCGGGTTAGCAGTCCTGGCTATGGACATCAGGCACATCATCGGTTCGCCGATGGCGTGCTCCATCGGGATTCCATCGGGAATCTTCCCTAACATCGGCTGTCGCATCTGCTCGGGTCCCCCTAAAGGGTTGAAAGCGGCGTATTCGGCAAAATTGCCCATACCGAAAATGCCGGTTACTCTATCCCCCTCCTTAAAACCCTTGACGTTCTTTCCGACCTCAACTACGGTTCCCGCCGGCTCGTGACCCACTCTTCTCGGGAACGGCCTTTGCTTTCTAACTTCCTCGCTGTGTGTATCAAGATATCCCGCCATATCGCTGGTACATACCCCGCAGGCTTCGATTTTAACCAGCATGTCATCATCGGTTATGGTCGGCATTTCGATATCTCTTATCTCAATCTTCCTCGGGGCGACGATAAAAGCAGCCTTCATCTTAAAATCCCTCCTTCACTTATTTTTATATCAGAATACGGCTTTCTGTAATATACAAACGACTATTAGCGATGTCAAATCTCATATAGCAGACTTTCTTATCTCAGCTCCATTTCGGATAGGATAACGAAAGCAGCAAAAAGTCTGGCAAATCATTAACAAAACCGAAAAGTGGAGCGGGAGACGGGGCTCGAACCCGCGACACCCTGCTTGGAAGGCAGGAACTCTACCACTGAGTTACTCCCGCTCAGCTGAATTACACGTAGATTTTACGATAAAACCGATGGGAAAGCAAGCTTGCAGAATAAAAACCCCCGATTGCATCATTTTGACATAGGGAGTAGAATTCAAGACAAATTATCTATTGTCAAGGAGGGTAACTATGAAAGACAGGGCAGTCCATATGATGGCATTTTCCCCGCATCCTATCGACACCGAATGGGGTATCGGCGGCACCGTAGCCCGGATGGCAAAGGAAGGGAAGGAAGTCGTCTACGTGGTGGCTACCAACGGCGACAAGGGCCACATGGACCCCGATATGCTGCCGGACAAGCTGGCGGAAATCCGCGAGCGGGAGCAGCTCGCAGCAGCCGAGATACTTGGCGTCAAAGAGGTTATTTTCCTGCGCCACCCCGACCTCGGACTTGAGTACACTCTGGACTTCAGAAAAGAGGTTCTGCGGCTGATACTGGGCTACCGCCCTCACATAGTAGCGACCTGTGACCCTTACCAGCACATGAAGTATTTCAACAACAGCGACCACCGTGTCCTCGGTCGGCTGGTACTGGACACCGTCTGGCCTACCGCCATCGCTCCCAATACCTACCGCGACCTCCTCGAGGAAGGCTATAAGCCCCACAAGGTACAGGAGATATTACTCTGGCAGACTCCGGAGCCTAATTTCTACTATGACATTTCTGATACTTTCGATATAAAGATGGCTGCTTTCAAGTGCCATCCAAGCCAGATAGGTGACCCGGTTGAAGCCGAGTTCGCCGACCGCATCAAGGAAAGCGCCGAGAACGCAGCTAGAAAAATAGGCTGTAAATACGCCGAGGCTTTTTACCGGGAAGACGTATTGCAGCGCCTTTAATGCCTCTGCGCGGATAACCCGACATAAAGATAAAACAATAAAGGCGTTGTCCTGAAAGACAACGCCTTTATCTCTTCTCAAGCGAAAGACGCCTCAGCACAGAAAAGCCTTATCAGTCGCCGCTTACTTACTGTCCTTTACCAGCCCAACCAAATCGGAGATATTTATCTCCAGCATCTTGACACTGGCAAGGATTCTGTCAACGTTCCTGTCCACTGCCTGGATACCGCCTGACATGGCTTTCAACTCATTTGCCTGTTGCTTGATGGACGATATCCTCTGTGCCATTTCCTCTATACTACCGCTTTTATCTGCCACTGTTTCATAACTCCTTGCCTACATAAGTTTAGTATTATATTACTGCCGGTTTACTCTTTCTCCCGTAAATCTTTAAACCTTCTGGCTTTCGTCTCGTACCTGGGCAGCGTCCCGTACTGGCAAAACTCGAGGTCATACCTCAGGTTTGTCTTTGCTCTGAGGTCCCTGGCCAGGTCTTCTTTTAGAGCGTCAATCTCAGCACCGCTCTCGGGCAGCAGTTCAACCTTTAGAGCAATGCTATCTATATCGCCCCTCTTTGTCACCACAACCTCATACTCATCGCCAAGCTGCGGCATAGCCCTGACGACCTCCTCAATCGCCGCCGGTGCCAGCAGGACGCCCTTCACCTTGGTAATATCGTCGGCGCGGCCCGTTACGCCGCCCCGCAGCAGGCGGAATGTCCGCCCGCATTCGCACTTCTCCACCGGGCTCCACTCAATCACGTCCTTGGAATCGAACCTGACGCAGGGATGGGCAAGCCGGTCAAAGGTGGTAACCACCATGCTCCCCCTCTCTCCCGGCTCGTTTATTGTCTCTCCGGTCTCGATATCCTCTATCTCAATCAGATGGAGAGCTTCGTTAATATGCAGCCCGCATTGAGCCTGGCACTCGTAACCCCAGTGACCTATCTCGGTAGCGCCGGCATGGTCATAGACCTTCGCTCCCCAGGCTTCCTCCATCCGTTTTCTCGTCGCCGGAATACTGCCGCCGGGCTCACCGGCAACGGTTATTCTCCTTACGTCCAGTTCTTTAGCCGGGTCTATACCCAGTCTATTCCTGGCGGCATCAGCCATACCCAGGACATAGGTCGGCGTCGCCGCCATGCCGGTAGCCTTCAGCTCTCGCATCTTCAGCAGCCTGGCTTCGGTATCCAGCACGCCGCCCGGGACGACTTCACAGCCGACTTTCTCCGCAGCGTAGTGCGCCGCCCAGAAGGCTATGTATATACTGTAGCCGAAGGGGATAAACAGCCTGTCGGTATCCCGAAAGCCGTGAGCATAGAGTATATACGCCCACGATTCAGCCGACCATTCCCAGTCCTGCCAGGTCTCCGGATGATAGACAGGCTGCCCGGTGGTACCGCTCGTCTGCCGGTATTCGGTCACCTGTTCCAGCGGGACGGAGAGTATGGAACCGTAAGGATAAGGTTCCTTGCCCTGGATAGCTCTCATCATTGCTTTATCCGTTTTCGGGACTTTCCGTATATCGTCGAACACCTTGATATCGCCGGGCTCTATTCCGGCATCGCGGTACAGCCCGTTATAGAAAGGTGAATTGTGGTAAGCCCACTCGAATATTCTCTTGAATTTTCTTAGCTGTAACTCCTTGAGCTTCTCTTGAGGTAACGTCTCCAGAATCGGGTTCCAGTACTTATCGGCATCTGTCATACGGATTCTCCTGTCCTGATATGTATTATCCAGGTCTGTGCCTGAACACAAACTCGACAACCTACACTTTAACCAGTGGAGTTCTTCTTGTCAATCTCTTTCACCTCTTCATAGATAGTGGAAAATAAGAGTTGGGACCGGATAATCCAGCCCCAACTTCACTTACAGCGTATTAAAAACAGGGAATATTAATCGCCGAGCTGCTTTGCCGACGGCACCAGAGCAGTGTTTTTCGTTTCCGATACTTTCCGGAACTCGCAATTCAGGCAAGTGTCCTCATTACCGTTCACCTGGCAATAAGTCCCTTCCTCTTTCCAGCACGGCTTTGCACAGGTGGCAAGCTCGGTACGGTGCATACAGTCGGGACATCCGCTCGAATACCAGCAAGGGTAAAACTTCAGGTGGTGACGGACTGCCGGCAGGTTCAAACCTTCGTCTATCAGTCTCTTAATAAACCGCAGCCGTTTCAGGTCGTTCTCGGAATAAAATCGCCTGCCGCTTCTCCTCTGCGGCTTAATAACACCGACTCTTTCCCATACCCGAATTGTCTCAGGATGCACGCTCAGCAGTTCGGAAATGATACCTATTGAAAACAGTGGCTGGTCAAGCATATATAATCTTCCCCGTATCCATTCTAAATGGATACGGGGAAGATGTCAATTTACAGGACAGCCCCAGGGGACATTATCGCCTTGCTGTTTAGATTGCCTTTCGGACAATCTCGGCGATATCGTAGACCTCGATATCTATCCCGT
>CAZOUZ010000019.1:0-16914 GCA_964583115.1 uncultured Dehalococcoidales bacterium | reverse complement strand
GGTTCGCACAAATTCATCGAGCTTCTGACCTGCAGCGAAGTGGAAAAGGTCTCCGGCTATGCCGGTGATTTCAAGGTTACCGTCCGCAAAAAGTCGAAGTACGTAGATATCAGCAGCTGCACTGCCTGTGGCGAGTGTGCCAATGTCTGTCCGGTTTCCGTGCCCAGTGAGTGGGATATGGGGCTGACCACGCGTAAGGCGGCTTTCCGTCCTTTCCCGCAGGCGGTGCCGAATGTTTTCACAATCGACAAGCACGGCATACCGCCGTGTCGGGCTACCTGCCCGGCAGGTGTAAATGCCCAGGGCTATATCGCCTTTATCTCACAGGGTAGATTCAAGGAAGCCATCGGCGTGCTCAGGAGAACGATGCCATTCGCCGGAGTATGCGGGCGCGTCTGCACCCATCCCTGTGAGTCGGAGTGCGAAAGAGGTAAAGTCGATGCTCCCATAGCCATACGTTACCTGAAGCGGTTTATGGCCGATTATGAACTGAAAGAGGGCAGGGAGAAGGCTGCCCCCGTTGAAATTACCAAAGAAGATAAAGTGGCAATCGTCGGTTCGGGACCGGCCGGTATTGCCTGCGCTTATGACCTTGTCAGGCAGGGTTATTCCGTAACCGTCTTCGAGGCGGCTCCAGAGGCGGGTGGACTGCTGCGCTACGGTATTCCGGAATACCGCTTGCCCAATAAGATAGTCGATGAAGAAATTGGCTACGCCCAGGAATTGGGAGTCGAGATAAAAACAAACAGTCCGGTAACCAGTCTGGATGAACTTACCGGTCAGGGATATAAAGCTATTTTCCTTGCTACCGGCGCCTGGACAAGCCAGGAAATGGGTATTCCCGGCGAAGACTCGGACGGAGTACTCCATGCCCTTGAATTTTTAAGGAAGGCTAACTCCGGAGAAAAGGTGGTTATCGGTAAGAAGGTGGCGGTGGTCGGTGGGGGTAATGCCGCCATAGATGCCGCCAGGGTTGCCAACCGAAGCGGTGCCGGGGAAGTCTCGATTATCTACCGCCGCTCACGGGTCGAGATGCCTGCCGAGGCGGAGGAAGTCGATGCCGCCGAGGAAGAAGGCATCAATATAAATATTCTGACGAACCCGGTTAAGGTCATAACATCCAGTGGCAAAGTAACCGGAATCCAGTGCGTTAAAATGGAGCTTGGAGAGCCGGACGAAAGCGGCAGACGCCGCCCGATTCCGGTTGAAGGCTCGGAATTCGATATCGAGGTCGATACCGTAATTATGGCTATCGGTCAGTCGGTAGACAAGTCGACCCTGCCCGAAAAGCTCGAGTATTCAAATCGGGGGACACTGGCCGTCGATGAGACCACTCTTCAGACCAGTGTCGAAGGCGTATTTGCCGGTGGCGATGTCGTCTCCGGCCCTGCCGATGTTATCCACGCCGTTGCCGCCGGTAAGGAAGCCGCCATATCTATCGACCGCTATCTGAGCGGGGTCGATATGAAAGAGGGCAGGCCGGCTGCCGGGGAAAGGGTAAAAGAAGTAAACAAGAATGGGGTGGAGACAAAAGAGAGACAGTCGATGCCGGCTATCCCTCCTGAAGAGCGAAAAGGCTTTACCGAGGTGGAGCTTGGTTTCGATGAGGAAGCGGCTATTGCCGAGGCATCGCGCTGTCTGAACTGCGGCGGCTGCTCCGAATGTCTCGCCTGCGTTGAGGCCTGCGAGCGGCAGGCGATTCATCACGATATGGAAGACGAATACGTCGATTTAGAAGTGGGCGCAATCATAATAGCTACCGGATATGATTTATTCGACCCGACTGAAATATACAGGTATGGTTACAAACGCTTCGATAACGTCTATACCAGCCTTGAGATGGAGAGAATGATAAGCTCCACCGGCCCCACGGAAGGCACTATTGTTCTCAAGGACGGTTCTACTCCGGAAAGTGCCGCCATAATCCACTGCGTCGGCAGCCGGGACGAGAACTATCACGAGTACTGCTCGCGGGTGTGCTGTATGCACGGTCTCAAGCATGCCCACCAGATAAAAGAGAAGACCGGCGCCAATGTCTACCAGATGTATATCGATATGCGCTGTTATGGCAAAGGTTACGAGGAATTTTATAAACGCATCGCGGATGAGGGTGTCAGCTTTATCCGGGGCAAGGTAGCCCAGGTCACGGATGTAACCCTGCCCGATGAAGAGAAAGGCAAGCTGATTGTGGTCTGTGAGGATACTCTGCTCGGCAGTATGATTCGGGTGCCGGTGGATATGGTGGTGCTGAACATAGCCCTGGAGCCGCGTGCCGATGCCGCGGAGGTAGCCGGAATCTTTTCACTGGAGCAGGATGTTAACGGCTTTTTCCAGGAGAAACACTACAAGATTGACCCCATGGGGACATTGACCGACGGGATATATATGGCCGGCTGCTGCCAGGGACCGAAGGACATTCCCGACTCGGTCTCCCAGGCTATCGGGGCTGCCGCCAAAGCCCTGGCGCTGGTTACCAGGGGTGAGGTGGGAGCGTCGGTGGAGGCTGTGACAGCCGGCGGAGAATAAAGAGAAGCAGGAAACCGTATAAGGGAAAAATGGAGAAAAGAATCGGAGTCTATGTTTGCCACTGCGGCTCGAATATTGCCGGTTATATGGACGTTGAGAAAGTAGCCGAGTATGCCGGGACACTCGATGACGTGGTTGTTAGCCGGCACTACTCTTTTATGTGTTCCGACCCCGGCCAGGACATGATAAAAGAGGACATCAGGGAACTGGGCTTGACTCACGTCCTGGTCTGTTCCTGTTCGCCGACGATGCACCTGCGTACCTTTCGCGAGGCGTGCCAGGATGCCGGAATGAACCCGTTCCTCTGTGAGATGGCGACAATCCGTGAGCTGAGTGCCTGGGTACACAGCCACGACCAGAAGGCGGCTGCCGAGAAAGCGATGAGGCTGGTAGCTGACGGGGTAAGACGTGTCAGCTATCGCAATCCTCTGCAAATTGATTATTCTCCGGTAAATCCGGTTACCCTGGTTGTCGGTGGCGGCATCGCCGGAATTCAGGCTGCCCTGGAAATCGCCCGCTCCGAGCACAAGGTCTACGTTCTCGAGAAGGAACCGAGCATCGGCGGTCACATGGCGCAGCTTGGTGTGACCTTCCCCTACCTCGATTCGGCGGTTGATATCCTTGCCGAAAGAATGGAAATGGTGGGGGCAAGCGAATATGTCGAGATGCTTACTTACAGCGAGGTTGTCGAGGTCTCCGGCTTTATCGGAAATTTCAATGTCAGGATTAAGAGGAAGCCGCGCTCTGTCGATGCGACAAAATGTGACGGCTGCGGCGCCTGCTGGGAGAAGTGCCCGGTAGAAGTGGACAACGAGTTCGACCTCGGTATGTCAAAAAGAAAGGCGATATATAGGCCGTTCCCGCAGGCTGTGCCGAATATACCGGTGATTGACCGCCAGCACTGCTCTCATTTTCTTGACGGCGAATGCAAGGTCTGCCAGGAGGTCTGTCCGAAGAAGGCAATCGATTATGAACAGGAAGAGGAAATAATAGACCTGGTGTGCGGCAATATTATCGTTGCCACCGGTTATGACGTATTCAATCCTGCCGAAATAGTTCAGTACGGCTATAAGAAATTTGAGAACGTGATTACCAGCATGGAATTCGAAAGGCTCACCAGTCCGAGCGGCCCCACGGAAGGCAATATTGTTCTCAAGGACGGCTCGACTCCGCAGAGTGTCGCCATTGTCCACTGCGTCGGCAGTCGAGACCAGAACTATCATGATTACTGCTCGCGGATATGCTGTACCTACAGCCTGAAGTATGCCAATCTGATAAGGGAGAAGACCGGGGCCGAGGTCTACCAGATGTATATCGATATGCGCTGTTTCGGCAAGGGCCACGAGGAATTTTATAAAAGAGCCTCGGAAGCGGGGGTAAACTTCATTCGGGGCAAGGTAACTCAGGTTACCGATATTACCCTGCCCGATGAAGAGGAAGGCAAGCTGATTGTCGTCTGTGAGGATACTCTGCTCGGCAGTATGATTCGGGTGCCGGTTGACATGGTTATCTTGAGCGTGGCGATGGAGCCCCGTGCTGATATTGAAGAAGTGTCCAGAACATTTCTGCTTTCACGCAGCGCCGACGGCTTTTTCCTGGAAAGGCATCCCAAGCTCGACCCGGTCGGCACGATGATTGACGGCGTCTATGCCGTGGGCTGCTGTCAGAGTCCTAAGGACGTCGTAGATACTGTGGCTCAGGCTACCGGGGCTGCTGCCCGGGCGCTGGCGATTATCAGTAAGGGAAGCGTGGAAATGGAGGCGGCAACGGCTTATGTTGATGAAGAGATTTGCAGCGGCTGCGGCTACTGCGAGGCTGTTTGCGCTTACAGCGCCGTTGAAGTCGACCCGAAAACCAGGATTGCCAGGGTCAACGAAGCGATTTGTAAAGGCTGCGGCGCCTGCACGGTTAATTGTCCGTCCAAGGCGATGCAGCTCAAGAATTTCGGACCCAAGCAGATAATGGACGTTATTGATGCGGCGACAAAGGAGTACGCCGGACTGGCAGGTTAGGAGTTTATGACAGAGGATAAAGTCGGAGCGGTTTTAGTAGTCGGTGCCGGAGTAAGCGGCATCAGGGCCGCTTTTGACCTGGCGGAATCGGGCTTCAAGGTCTATCTGATAGACAGGGCTCCCGGCATCGGCGGTACCATTACCCAGCTTAACAAGTGGTTTCCGGACAATCAGTGCGAGATGTGCAAGCTGATACCGGTGTTCTCAAGGGATAACTGCTCCCAGTTCTGCCTGCGCCGTGATATCGCTCATCCTAATATCGAACTGATAACCAATACCGGTATCGGCAGTGTTGAAGGAGAGGCGGGGGACTTCAAGGTAACGGTAGTTACCGAGTCCCGCATGGTAAAACTGGACAGGTGTACCGCCTGCGGTCTCTGTGCTGATGTCTGTCCTGTTGAGGTGCCCGATGAGTTTGAAAGGGGCCTGCAAAACCGCAAGGCTATCTATGTCAGGAATCCCCAGGCTGTACCCAACGTGTACGCAATCGACCAGGCTAATTGCACCAGGTGCGGCAAGTGCCTTGAGGTATGCCCGACCGGTGCTATCGACCTCGACATGCCGGAAGAGACGCGCCAGCTCGATGTGGGGGCTATTATTATATCCAGTGGTTTTGAAGAGTTCGATGCCTCTCAGATGGGGCAGTACGGCTTCGGTCGTTATCCGAACGTGCTGAGCAACATTCAACTGGAAAGATTACTGGCTTCAGCTGGAGCGACAGGGGGAAGGCTTCTCCGCCCCTCGGACGGAGAAGCGCCGCAGAAGGTCGCCTTCCTGCAGTGCGTCGGTTCGAGAGATATGAAACGCAACTACTGCTCCACCGCCTGCTGTATGTACGCTCTGAAGGAATCGATTCTTATTAAAGAGTACAACCCTGATATCGATGTCACCATTTTCTATATGGATATGCGCGCCTTCGGCAAGGGCTATTATCGCGAATATATGAAAGCCAAGGCGCTGGGAGTAAACTTCACCCGCTGCCGGGTCTCCACTTTCAGGGAGGACCCGCAGACTAAAAACCTGACGCTGGTTGCCAGGGCGGAAGACGGAAGCTTAATCAGCAGTGAGTTCGGGCTGGTGGTGCTGTCCGTTGCCCAGTGCCCGTCTTCCGGTACGGCTGAGCTGAGCCAGGCACTGGGGGTGGAGCTTAACCAGTGGGGCTTCATTGACAGGCAGGAGTTCTCCCAGGTAAAAGCATCGAGAGAAGGCGTCTACATTTGCGGTTCGGCTTCGGCACCGGCGGATATTTCGGAGTCGGTGCTCCTGGCCAGCGCCGCTGCCGGCGAGGCGTCGGCGTTGCTCGCTTCAGCACGCGCCCGTCTTGTTAAGGAAAAGTCTGCTGCAATAGAACCGGCAGAGGGCGACGAGGATATTAAAACTGCTGTTTTTCTCTGCAAGTGCGGGGACATAATTCCATCGGTAATAGATATGGAGAAGGTGGCGGATTTCGCCCGGAGCCTGCCCGATGTCGTCGGCGTCGAAGAGGTGGATTACCTCTGTATGGCGGAGTCCCTGGACAAACTTAAGGATGACGTGAAAAAGTCCGGGGCTAACCGGGTGATTATTGCCGCCTGCGCTCCCTATCGCTATCACCGGCTGTTCGGTGAAGCTCTTGAAGAAGCCGGTATTGACCCGTCTCTCTGGCAGATGGTGAACTTCAGGGAGCAGCTTGCCTGGGTGCATAAAGATAGTCAGGCTCTGGCTGTCGAGAAAGCCCGGAGCATGCTGGCGGTAGCGGCGCAGAAGCTCAGGAGCCAGGAGCTGCTGCTGGTGCCTTCAGTCCCGGTGAATAACAGCAGTCTGGTAATTGGCGGCGGTGTCTCGGGACTTGTCTCGGCACTCAGCCTCGAGGAACAGGGGTTCGAAGTCCACCTGGTAGAAAAAACAGCTGAGCCTGGCGGGCACGTCAGAGATATGTATTTCAGCCTGGGAAATGCCGACCCGCAGGTTTTCCTTAAAGATATTATCGAGAAGGTTAAGTCCAGCCAGAATATCCACCTTTACCTGAACTCGGAGGTCGTAGAGGTTTCCGGTCACGCCGGCAATTTCAAGTCCAGGATAAAGACCGGAGAAGAAGTAATTTCTATTGAGCACGGGACGGTTACTATTGCCACCGGCGCTCAGGACTACCAGCCGACCGAGTACCTGTACGGGCAGGATGACCGGATTGTCACCCAGAAAACGCTGCAGAAAAGACTGGCTGAGGGTAAGCTGGACAACGTGTCAGCGGTGGTAATGATTCAGTGCGTCGGCTCAAGAGATGATGACCATCCCTACTGTAACCGCACCTGCTGTTCGGAAGCCATTGCCAACGCTCTTGAAATTAAAGAGCAAAGTCCGGAGACAGAGGTTATTATACTTAACCGGGATATTATGACCTATGCTTTCAAAGAAGAGTATTACACGAAGGCTAGAGAGTCCGGCGTCCTCTTCATACGCTACGAATTGGGAGATGAGCCGGAGGTAAAAATTGAAGATAAAGCGGTGGTGGTGACCGCTAACGACCCGGTGCTGCCGGGTAAGCTTGAAATCGAAACCGACCTCCTGGTGCTGAGCACCGGAATCGTCGCCGCCGGTAACCAGGAAATGGCTGAAATGATGTCTCTGGAGCTTACCGAAGACGGTTTCTTTAAGGAAGTAGACACAAAATTCCGTCCGGTTGATGCGGTGATTGACGGTATCTTCATCTGCGGGCATGCCAGCGCTCCCAGAAACCTGGAAGAAGAGATAACCCAGGCGCAGGCAGCCGCTCAGAGGGCCGCTAATGTGCTTGCCAAGGAACGGCTGGAATCGGGCAGGG
Organism: uncultured Dehalococcoidales bacterium; assembly: GCA_964583115.1. Taxonomy (GTDB): domain Bacteria; phylum Chloroflexota; class Dehalococcoidia; order Dehalococcoidales; family UBA2162; genus CAYVOV01. The sequence continues at coordinate 9,576 of CAZOUZ010000019.1, read as the reverse complement.
TTGTCTCCGAAGTGAATACCAGAAAGTGCAGCGGCTGCGGGCTCTGCGTCGCCGCCTGCCCCTATAATGCCAGATGGCTGGACGAAGAAAACAAGGTGGCGGTGGTCGAGGCGGCGCTCTGCCAGGGATGCGGCAACTGCGTTGCCGCCTGCCCCAATTCGGCTGCTAAATTAAGAGGAATGAAAGAGAAACAGGTATTCTCCATGATTGAAGCCGCCCTGTAGGGGGCTTATATAAAAGCAAAGGGGTGAGACAGATGGCTGATGAGAAGAATGAGAAAAGTGAGAATAAAGAGTTCGAGCCGAAGATAATAGGGTTTTTGTGTAACTGGTGCACGGCGGCTGCTGCCGACCTGGCGGGAACCACCAGGGCGCAGTATCCCCCGAACCTCCACCCTATACGGGTAATGTGCAGCAGCACTGTCGACCCGGTCTATCTGATTAAGGCGCTGCTCTCCGGTGCCGATGCAGTTATGGTGGGCGGCTGTTGGCCGGGCGATTGCCACTACGTTTCCGGTAACTATAAGGCAAGAAGACGCATAGCCATGCTGAAAGCTATTTTTGAAGCTCTCGGACTGGACGATAACCGCATCTGGATGAGGTGGATTAGCGCCAGTGAAGGACCGGAGTTCGCTCAGGCAGTAAGGGAAATTACTGAGGAGACAAAGAAGCAGGGACCCAGCGCACTGGCAAGTAACTGGGCTCTTTGAGGAGAAGATACAATGGCGAAAAGTGTAACCTTACCGGTCGAGAACGGACAGATACGCAAGGCTGTTAACACTCTTTTGCAGGACTTGCTCAATAAAAATGTGGTAGAGGCGGTGATGGTGCCGATGAAACACCCTGCCGAGAACGACATCGTGCAGACTCTGGTGACCAATCCCGAGTACCTTGAGCAGGCGGATGTCTTCGCCCCGGTGCTTCCGGTTATTTCAGCCCGGATTGTCTCGGCAATGACCAGGATTACCCCGGTGAACAAGAAGACGGCGGTGGTTATGCGGCCCTGCGAGATGCGGGCGCTTATTGAGCTTGTCAAGCTCAGACAGGCGCAGCTTGACAACCTTCTTTTAATCGGTATCGACTGCCCCGGCGCCTATCCGGTCGAGGACTACGAGCAGTTCGCCGCTGAAAACACTTCGGACGATTTCGTGAAAGCGGCGGCACAGAGGAGTACGGAAGAGGAAGCCAAGCTCAGGGCGGGCTGCCGGATATGCGCCTACCCGGTGCCGCTGACTGCCGACCTGGTTATAGGTCTCGTCGGGCTGGATGCCGGTAAAGAGCTTCTCCTTCAGGCGGATACGGAGAGAGGCGCGCAGGTGCTTGAAGAGCTCGGACTTACCGCCGAGGACGATAGCAGCCTGGCTCAGAAGAGGCAGGCTGCCGTGGATAAAACTCTTGCCGATATGGAAGAAAAAAGGAAGAAATTCTTCGAGCAGACCGGAGAGGAGGTCGGCGGCGTTGACAATATTGCTGCCCTTTTTGCACCCTGCATCGGCTGCCATAACTGCCGGGAAGTCTGCCCGGTCTGCTACTGCCGCGAGTGCTTCTTCGATTCGCCTACCTTCGAACTCGAAGCTGAAAAGTATATGGGGCTGGCTGAGAAGAAGGGCGCTATAAGAATGCCTACCGATACTCTTCTTTTCCACCTGACCAGGATGACCCATATGGGTGCTTCCTGCGTGGGCTGCGGAGCCTGCGAAGAAGCCTGCCCCAGCGATATTCCGCTGCTGAAAATGTTCCAGCTTATCGGCGACAAGGTACAGAAGCTTTTCGAATATACTCCGGGGCGGAGCCTCGATGATGAGTTGCCGCCGACAGCTTACAAAGAAGAAGAACTTCAATGGATTGGTGTAAAATGACGCTTCGTCTGGTCAGTGATAAAGGCAGAGAAGAGTGCGACCTTTCTTTCGCTCGGGAAGTGAAAGAGAAGAGTCAGTCTCACCTTGAGCGGTGCTATCAGTGTGTCGCCTGCAGCTCCGGCTGCCCGGTGGCTTACGTAATGGAGTATGCCCCGCACCAGATAATCAGGATGACTCAGCTCGGTCTTAAGGACAGGGTGCTTGACAGCAACACCTACTGGATTTGCGCCAGTTGTGAGACCTGCGCCGCCCGGTGCCCGAATGAAATCGATATCGTTAAATTTATGGATACGCTGAGAGAGATAGCCCTCAGGGAAGGGCGTACCCGGCAGACTACTCTGCCTTTGTTCCATAACATCTTCCTCGGTGGCATCAAGAGCTACGGAAAGATTCACGAGATTGGCCTGATACTGAGCTACATGCTGAAAAGCGGCGAGATTTTCAATCTTAAAGAGATGCTCGCTTATATCCCTCTGGGAATCAAGATGTTCTTAAAGGGAAAGCTTGCTATTCTCCCCGATAAGATTAAGGGAGTTGCTGATGTCAAGCGGCTGTTCCGGCTAGCCGGGAAAGAGGACGGGTAAGAAAATGGAAAAACTTAAGTATAGCTATTATCCCGGTTGTTCACTGGAAGCTACCGCCAAAGAGTATGATGAGTCGGTGCGGGAAGTCGCCGGTATGCTGGATGTCGAGCTTGTCGAGTTGAAGGACTGGAACTGCTGCGGGGCTTCTTCGGGGCACTGCACCAATTACGAGCTTTCTCTGGCCCTGCCGGCGAGGAACCTGGCTCTGGCGGAGAAGGAAGGCATGGATATGGCTGTAGCCTGCGCCGCCTGCTTCCTCCGCTTCAAGCAGACCAACTATGATTTGAGGGATAACGATGACCTCCGGCAGCAGGTGGAGAAGGCAATCGGCATGCCCTATAAAGGCAGTGTCGAAGTCCGGCACCTGGTTGATATCTTCGCCAGGGAAGTCGGACTGGACAAGATAAAGGAGCGGGTGAAAAAACCGCTTGAAGGACTGAAGCTGGCTGCCTACTACGGCTGTTATCTTGTCCGCCCTCCCGCGGTTACCCAGTTCGACGACCCGGAAAACCCCCGGCTCATCGATGATTTACTTATCGCTCTGGGAGCGGAGACGGTGGACTGGTCTCACAAGGTAGAGTGCTGCGGCGGTAATCTGCTGCTGGCGAGGGCTGATGTCGTCGTCAAGCTGGTGGGAGATATCTGCCGGTCGGCTATGGATGCCGGCGCTTCGGCGATAGTTACCGCCTGTCCTCTTTGCCATGCTAACCTGGATATGAGACAGCCGGGTCCTGAGATGCTGCCTATCCTGCACTTCAGCGAGCTTATGGGAGTGGCTCTCGGCGTGAGCGGGAGAACATCCGCAGGCTGGTGGAAGAGGCATATAATCAATCCGGAAAAAGTGCTTAAAAAGTTAAGCCTGGTCTGATAAAACGTAATTAATTCTGTTGGTAGTAAAAGCGAATGTGAAGGGAGAAGGTCTAAGATGGGAGCAGTAGCGCCATTTCAGGAAGCTATAGATATTATAAAAGAAGAAGGCGGCGAAATCTGCAAGCTGTGTTACCAGTGCGGCACCTGCACCGCCACCTGCCCCTGGAACGTGGTGCGGAGTTTCCCTGTCCGCAAGACGATGCACCAGGCGCAGCTCGGCTTGCCTGATTTTGAAGACGAGGATATGTGGCTCTGCGTTACCTGCGGTGCCTGTGTCGAGCGCTGCCCCCGCGGAGTGGAGATAATCGATGTCTGGCGGTCGTTCCGCCGGGCGATTGTCGAGCTTGGCATCGGCGGCATTCCCGATTCGCTGCGTATTACCGCCAAGAACATCTCCGGCGTCGGCAACCCGCAGGGAGAAGACCGGGAGACGCGGACCGACTGGCTGAAAGACCTTGATGTGAAACCACATACCAAGGACACCGAAGTCCTGTTTTTCCCCTGCTGCTACAACGCTTTCGACCCGCCGATGCGGAAGGTCGGAGAGGCTTTTATTAATATCCTGAAGAAAGCGGAAGTGGACTTCGGCATACTGGGCAACGAGCAGTCCTGCTGCGGTGAGAGCATACGGAAAGCCGGTCACGAGGAGCTTTTCAAAAGCCTGGCGGAGAGCAATATCAATGCCTTCAACGAAGCCGGCGTTACCAAAATCGTTACCACCTCGCCCCACTGCTACCATACCTTCAAGACGGAATACCCCGAGTTGGGCGGTGAGTTCGAAGTCCTCCACTATACCCAGTACCTTGCCGAGCTTATCAGAGAGGGCAGGCTGACGCTTTCAAAAGAGTTGAACAAGAAAGTAACCTACCACGATTCCTGTTACCTGGGACGCCACAACAATGTCTATGACGAGCCCAGGGAAGTATTGCAGAGTATTCCCGGACTGGAGCTTGTCGAGATGTATGACAACCGCGAAGAAAGTCTCTGCTGCGGTGGCGGCGGTGGCGGGGTCTGGGAAGAGACCAAGAAGGGAGAGCGGTTATCCGACCTCCGGCTTCAGCAGGCTCTCGACGCGGAAGCGGAGATACTGGCTGTCGCCTGTCCTTACTGTATGGCAATGCTCGCAGACAGCGTGGCGACTATGGACAAGGGCGAAGCCATCCAGGTCAGGGATATCGCCGAGCTGGTCTTCGAAGCTCTTTAAACCTGCGTTTCAATACGGTGATACGAAAGCCCTGCATTTTATAAAATGCAGGGCTTTTTGAGTACTATTCGGTTTTTGTTTCGTTGCCACGCCCCGATTTTATCGGGGCATGGCAACCTCTACGAATAAACTTCCCACGACCTTACGGTCGGGGTATTAGTCTATTTCAAACTTCGTTTGCCCTGCGTCTTTTCCCATTAGTTCCTTGTCTGGACGTTAATCCTCTTTGTCATTCTGGCGAAGGCCAGAATCCAGGAAAACGCTTGTGAGAGTTATAATACGTTTTTCAGTATATTCATCCACTGCTTTTCTACGCTGAAAAGACGCAGGGTTTACTTCATCCCTCGACCTCACGGTCGGGGTATTGCGTTTGTACAATAAATCTTTAGAGATTATCACGTTGTCCCGATTATATCGTCCCGATGTAATCGGGACTCATAATGACAATTTTGTTTGAGATTGCTTCGTCTTATTCCGAAGCCAGGACCACCCGGTATTCCTTTTGCCCCTTGCGCAGGACGAATGCCTGTCCTTCTATGGCGTCCTGGAGGGATATCCTGCGTTTTACATCGGTCACCCGGATGTTCTGGAGGTATATGCCCCCGCCTTCGATAATTCGCCTTGCCTCGCCTTTGGACTGTGCCAGTCCTGTGGATGTGGCGATGTCCACCAGGGTCATTCCTTCGCCCTGGAACTGAGACCTGTTTATCCTGACGGACGGGGCTTCGGCGAAAATATCCAGCAGGTCTTGCAGGTTCAGGTTGCCGACCTGTTCGCCGAAGAGCACACTGGAGGCGTGTTCGGCTTTTTGAAGCGCCGTGTCGCCGTGAGTGCGCCGGGTTATGTCCTGCGCCAGTTTCTTCTGGGCCTCTCTTTTTTCCGGTTGTGATTTAACGGACCCCGCCAGCTCTTCGATTTCCGGCTGAGAGAGCAGGGTAAAGAATTTGAGATAGGTTATCACGTCATTATCGTCGGTATTTATCCAGTACTGGTAGAAACGGTAGGGGGAGGTCAGATTGGCGTCCAGCCATACCGACCCGCTCTCCGTTTTTCCGAATTTCGAACCGCCGGATGTAGTCAGGAGGGGGAAGACCAGTCCGTGAGCTTTAGGACCGTGCAAACGCCGGATAAGGTCGATGCCGGCGGTAATATTCCCCCACTGGTCGCTCCCTCCCATTTGAAGGGTGCAGTTGTACTGCTCATAGAGGGTCAGAAAGTCATACGCCTGAAGCAGCAGATAGCTGAACTCGGTAAAAGAGATTCCGTCTTTCCCCAGCCGGTTACTTACCGATTCCTTTGCCAGCATTGAATTAACGGAAAAGTGCTTTCCTATATCCCTGAGGAAGTCGGTCATTCCGATGGTGCATAGCCAGTCGGCGTTATTTACCATCACGGCCGGGCTGGTCTTGCTGTCGAAGTCCAGGAAGCGGCTCAACTGCTCCCTGAGCCCTTCCAGGTTGGCGTCTATTTCCTCTTTGGTCATCAGAGGCCTTTCCGTGGACTTACCGCCGGGGTCGCCGATTAAGCCGGTGCCGCCGCCGATAACGGGTATCGGTGTATGCCCGTACTGCTGCATCCGGACCAGTCCTATGATAGGGATGAGATTTCCCACGTGGAAACTCGCAGCCGATGGGTCGAAGCCGATGTAGGCAGCGACCTTTTCTCTGGCCAGTATTTCATTCAGGCCTTCCGTGCTGTCGTAAATCAGGCCCCGCCACTTGAATTCATCGTAGACGTTCATTTTCGGCAGTACTCACAGATTATTAATGACTTAGTATCACTCCGGTTACTTGATTATATCACGAATTTACCCGATATACGCTGTAACCGGCGGACTTTTCCGGGGCATTAAAAAGCCCCGCCCGGCTTCCTCAGCCAAGCAGAGCCTGCTTCTAATATCAATCTCCTGTTCGCTGAAAAACCCGTTCTCCGGTACTATATTTCAGCAATACCTTTTCACAGCTTTATGCTCCGCTCTTTTTTGCTTTTCTGGTGGACTTGCTTTTTGGTTTCGGTTTCTCTTCTTCTTCCTCTTCCTTGTCCTCTTCCTCGATAATTTCTCCCTTCTGTCCCTTGCGGAAAGCCCGCAGACTCTTGCCTATGGCTCCGCCAACCTGGGGCAGTTTACCTACCCCGAAGACAATCATAACAACTACCAGAATAAGAACAATCTCCGGCCATCCCGGCGGGCGACCAAACATTATCTATTCTCCCCTCAGTAAAAAATACTGATACTATTATTTTCCCGGCACTAGAAATTAGCTGTCCCAAGTTTTTGTATATTACCTTTTTTTGAAGGGCTGCGTCAAATTGTTAAGAGGCTGAAGCGTGTATTTTTAAGCATTATTTGTATTTTGCCCGAAATTGTTGTAAATTGACCCCAAAAACACTTGACTTTACTGCCAAAATGTTCTAGCCTCAATATACATAGAATGTTCCAGCCTTAATATACACAGAGAGAAAGGAAAGGAGGTAATTTGATGCAAGCATACTGTGTGAAGTGCCGAGCTAAAAGAGAAATGAAAGACCCCAAGGCTATCACCATGAAGAATGGTAAGCCGGCTACTCAGGGGATTTGCCCGACATGCGGCACTAAAATGTTTAGAATTGGAAAAGCTTAGAGCTTTTTGTTTGATATGCAAGTATTCAAGAAGCTGGTGTCTCACCCAGACACCAGCTTCTTTTGTTATCCGCATAACCTGGTATTAGAGACCGTATCTGCACCCGCTATTCATATTGCCTGATTGAGATAATAGTCACAGACAGAGAGCCGTTATATTTCTATAATTTGGGTAAACTACATTAACGGTGGCGTAAAATGAGAAGGGTTGTAATTTTTGCTGTGGCTTTCCTGGCCGCTATTTCTATCGGCGCAGCGGGACTAACGGCTTGTGCAGGAGGGGAAATGGAAAAACCGGGTGAACTGGGACCGGTAGAGATTACCGAATACGAAGGCGAGAAGCTCTCGTCGGTGAATGATTTCAGGGAGAACTCAATCGCCGGCCCGCAGTACGTTGATTTGGAAAGCTATCAGCTTCAGGTCGGCGGTCTTGTCGGGGAACCGAAAAATTACACCTATGACCAGGTTATTACTGAGAGTGAAAATTACAGAAAAGTCGTAACCCTGGACTGTGTCGAGGGCTGGAGCGTTAATATTCTCTGGCAAGGGGTGCTGGTTAAAGACCTGATAGCGAAGTCCGGCGCTCTGCCGGATGCAAAGGTAGTTATCTTTCACGCTTATGACGGCTATACTACTTCTTTCCCGGTTGAATTTATTATGGACAACGAAATTCTGCTGGCTTACAGGATGAATGAAGTCGACCTTCCTCAGGAGAGGGGCTTTCCCTTCCAGCTTGTAGCCGAGAGTAAATGGGGCTATAAGTGGATAAAGTGGGTGACCGCTATAGAGCTGTCCGATGATGAAAACTACCGCGGTTTCTGGGAAAGCAAGGGCTACTCGGACGACGGCTCACTTGACGAGCCATTTTTCGAGTAGTTTGTGAAGGCAGGAGGAAACCGGACTGACAAGGAAAATAATACGCTGGTCACTGCTGGTAATTACGGCACTCTACATAGTCTCCGGCTTCGGCATTACCGAGTTCAGAGCCGTTGAATCTCTTACTTTCGGGTTGCTGACCAAGCCGCTGGCTTTCAAGGTACACGAGTACCTCTGGATTCCTTTTCTGGTTCTGATTTTCCTGCATGTTTTTATGTCCCCGTTGAAGAAATTACTGCGTCCGGCAAAAAAGACCGTCCCGGAAGGCTGATAAATAAGCGGCTGCGCAAAACAACTGCGCAGCCGCCGGTATCACGTCTTATTTGTTTTGTTTGTTTTTTATTTTACGAGGTCTACTTTTGGCTTTACCGTTTTATTGACCGGGTTATTGGGCCACCGCCCGCTGAGCACCCTGGCTACCTCCTGTGCCGGATTTATCGCCTGCTGCACCAGCGCCGCATCGGAGTAAGAAGCATTGTGGGGAATGGCTATAACGTTGTCCATCTTGAGCAGGGGATTTTCCGGGTCAATCGGTTCTTGCTCGAAGACGTCCAGTCCGGCGCCGGCTATCCACTTCTCCTGGAGGGCTTTAATCAGGGCAGATTCGTCCACTATCCTGCCCCGCGCCGTATTTATGAAGTAGGCATTCGGGTTCATCTGTTTGAATTCCTTTTCGCCAATCAGGTGAAAAGTTTCTTCGCTTAAGGGGGTGTGAACGGAGACGAAGTCCGATTCCTTGAGCAGCTCGGGCAGGCTCACCAGGGTTATTCCCGACTCTCCGGCTACGGATTTATCCAGGTAAGGGTCGTAGCCGATTGTCTTGAGGCGGAAGCCCTGTGCTTTTCTGCCGGTCATTCGCCCGATTTCGCCGCAGCCGACAAGCCCCAGGGTCTGACCGTAAATCGGGTTCATCGGTGCCTGTGCCTGCTTGGCGTCTGTCCATCGCCCCTGCTTGGTCAGGTTGTTCATCAAGACCAGCTTCTTGGCGCAGGCGAGGAGCAGGGCGACGGCGTGGTTGGATACCTCTTCGACGCACCAGGCGGAGGCGGGATTATTGACGATGATGATGCGGTTTTCGGTAGCGGCGTCAACGTCAATAAAGTCGTAGCCGACGGAATAAGTGGCGATTACCCGGCATTTCGGCATTGATTCCATAACCCGGCGGGTGAGAAACGGGTTTCCTCCCAGTATGGCGTCGGCATCTCCGGCGGCGGCGATTAACTCGTCCTCGCTCCGGCATCTGGCTTCAACTACTTCGATTTCGGCAGCCACTTTGTCCAGTTCTTTTTTCTCTTCGTCCATAGGGCCGCCACCCAGCTTGCCCAGACCGACCACTTTGAATTTGTCTGCCATCGGGTTTACCTCCTGTCCGGTTATTCCCGGTTTCTAATTATGAGCCGGTGCTAAAGGTCGTATTCTATGTCCAGTTCTTTGGCTAAATTTTTAAGAGAAGAGACTATGGCAGGGTGGAGCGGAATCCCTTTACGCCGCTGTTTCTCTATTGCTACTTCCACCTCGCCGGGAAGGTATATTTTGTCTACCCCCGGCGCCTTCGGCAGGGACT
>CAZOUZ010000018.1:0-17052 GCA_964583115.1 uncultured Dehalococcoidales bacterium | reverse complement strand
CATGGCATCAAAAATAAAAATACCGGAAGTATTGGACAATCTTATCGGCGGATGCATCCATTCCGGCCATGGCCGGTAGGGCCCTGCCTCATCACGGCGCATCGTGTATGGTGTTGTCCACGAATGGTCGGGAGTGGGTGAATCAATCACACCTTCTAAATGTGTACCGTTGTCGTCGGTCAACTGCCAGTTCAGCCCTTCCTGAAAGAGAAGCGAAATCTGGTACCTGATTTCACACAGCAGCTCATAGGGAGTCTGCGCCCAGGTGGTACAGAGGAGGGGCGCCGTTGTTGCAAAATTGCGCACCATAACAAGTGACTCCTGCTGGTAACAAAGCTCCCTGAACTCCGTTATTTCTTCGATGACAATATCGAACGAGTGGTTGATAAGAACATCGCAGGATGCCACCGCTGCCTTAACTACCGGCGGCACGCGCCAGGCATGAGCCCGTGCCGGCTCGTTTATCCAGAGAACCGAAGTATTGGCACCGTGCAGCTGGGCGGCAGTCTGAATCCAGGAGATGGCTTCCCGGTCGACTATATTATCTCCACCGTGAAGCCCGTCGATATGCGCCAGCAACACGACCTCCTGTCCCGGCTGGATTCGGGCGCAGTGCTCCAGCATATCATTGATAGCGATTGCGGCTTGCTTGGGAATTCCAGATTGGACACTCATAATTCATCCCCTCCTGCTATTAAGCTAAAAAATAGCGGACCCTCCGGTATTAAAGTCCTCCGATTATACATTTAATTCCGTAGCTCTCGATTGTATCTTTGTATTCCGTCAGTCTGTCTTCCGGCGGGTATGCTGTTTCTTCAAGCTGATACCGGCGTCCCAGTGTCTGGTACTTATGCATTCCGTAATTGTGATACGGTATCAGTTCAATTATATCGACATGCGGCAGTTCCCCTGCCAGCCCGGCAAGCGCCCTGATATTACTCCCATCATTCAGGCCTGGAACTACCACCTGCCTTATGACCAGTGTCTTCTCCTTTTTGCTCAGGAATGAAGACGCCAGCCTTAGATTATCCAGTATGAGCGCATTGTCCTGGCCGGTCAATTTCCTGTGCCGGCTGCTATCGATGTGTTTCAGGTCGAAGAATAACCAGTCGATGTTAGCCAGGGCTGCCTGGAAATCAGTGCTGCTCACGCAGCCGCAGGTTTCCACGGCTGTATGGATGCCTGCTTCGCGGCAAGCAGCCAGCAGTCCGGTAATAAATTTCGCCTGGAGGAGCGGCTCTCCTCCGGTACAGGTGATACCTCCCCCGGACCTGCGATAGATGTACCTGTCCCTCTCGATAATATCCATAATCTGAGGTAGAGTATAGAAATTTCCATAGATGTATAGAGCCCCGGCTGGACATACCGTGAAGCATTGCCCGCAAAGGTTGCATTTAGCGAAGTCCAGGGTGGCAAGGCCGTTCTCAGGCTTGATTGCTCCCTTCGGGCAGATATCGTAACACAGGCCGCAGCCGGTACATCTGGACGCAGAGAACCCTATCTCCATCACCTTACCCTGTCCCTCCGGATTGGAGCACCAGATACAACGGAGGGGGCAGCCCTTAAAATATATATTGGTGCGAATCCCCGGGCCGTCATGGATGGCAAAACGGTCTATTTTCCAGATAATCGCTTTGGAGGCGTTCTCTGCCACTTCGTACCTTTTCTGAAGTGTATTTGTCTGGATATCTATACTCACAGCCTAATTGAAGTACGTTCGATGATGCCGTCCTGTACCATCTTTGACAGCTCTACGAAATATGCCACGTACCCGGCTACCCGGACCATCAATGTCGGGTATTTCTCAGGGTGCTGCTGTGCATCCAGTAATATCTCTTTGTTAATACAGTTTATCTGAAGATGATGACCCCCGCGCCCATGGTAGGCATCAATCAGGTCAATCATCCTGTGTTTTTTCTCATCGCTATCTACGTTTGTGAAATACATGTTGTGAATGGTGCCGACCTGTCTTTCCACTCCCAGTTTGGATACGGAATTGATATGGGCTACCGGTCCTTCCTTATCCCTCTGGTCTGCGGGGCCAATATTATCAGAGAAACGCTCACCGGCTTTCCTGCCATCCGGAGTAGCCCAGACGAATGTACCGAACACAATATGGGCCGTCGAGACATGGGTCGCCGGAACGTTCTTGTTCCCGAACACGCCGGTATATTTCCTGACTTCGTCGGAGGCAAACTGAAAAATTTCCTTGGCCAGTTCATCCACATAGTCAATGTCGTTACCGAACTTCGGAGAATCATTGATTAACATTTGTTGAATGTTTTCAGAGCCGACAAAATCGGCATCAATGGCCTTAATCAGTTCATCCATTGTTATTTTCTTTTCTTCATAGACCAGCTTTTTAATGGCGGCCAGCGAGTCAGCCACAGTAGCCCAGCCGCCGGTAAAGGGCATTCCGGGTCCGACGTTAATAAGGGCACCGCCAGCGTTAGCCGCCAGGCCACGCCCGATGCAGTCATTTGTCAGTAGACTCTGTAATATGACAGGGAACTGCCGGGCCTGGACCATCTCCATATATGAGCTGGCGATATGCCCGTCGCGTATCTGCGCTCCCACCTGCTGCTTGAAAGCATCTTTAAACTGGTCGAAGTCCTTGAAATTTGCCGGTTCTCCTATAGCCAGACCCAGCCGCTGGCCCGACCATTTCTGTCCGGGGGTCCTCTTACATCCATTGAACAGCGTGGCTTCCAGTGATAGTGGGAGATTAATAAAGGCCCCGGCAGCATGCCCATACTGCTGGGAACCCGGGCCGAACGGCTCGCTACAGCCCTTGACCCAGCCCAGGCTTGCTTCTTCTCTGGAATAGCCCAATCCCATTAGCTCGGTCTTGATTGTTTCCGTATTAATGAACTTTGGCAAGCCGATGCCAAGCTGGACCAGTTCGGCTCCCTTCATTTTCAGTTTGTAGGGTGTCTCCCGGGGGTGACACAATATCACGATATCCGGCTGTGTCGTCCTGACCGCCCTGGCGGCATCCAGGCAGAGATAGGAAAGCTCATTCGTGGCATCTTTTCCGGAGCTATCGACTCCTCCCAGTGACACTGTCTGATACTGTGTAAAACCGGCTGAATGGTAAGCCGTCTGGGAGTCGTATAAAAAGAGGATGTTGGTCATATTGATAAACAGATGCTCAATCAGTTCCTGGGCGTCTTCTCCAGTTAAAATCCCTTTTTCAAGGTTGGCTTTATAATAGGGATACATATACTGGTCGAAGCGTCCGGGGGTGAAATTGGGGCCGGTGCCTTCGATATGAAGCATGGTATGTAAAAACCACATCGACTGCACAGCTTCGCGGAAGGTTGTTGCCCCATGGTAAGGCACTTTTTTGCAGTGTTCGGAAATTTGCAACAGCTCTTGCTTGCGGTTTTCGTTCGTTTCTATTTTAGCCAGTCTTAAAGCCTCATCAGCATACCGCTCTGCTATATCCTTAATTGCAGTTGTGACGATTAACAGGGCCTCAAGGAAATGCTCTTTGCCCATGTCTTCAGGCCTGGACAGGTCCAGTTTATCGAGCTGCAGCCGCACTTTTTCCTCAAATGAGCATAACCCTGAACTGAGAACCTTCTCCCACGGAGGGGTGAAATGATGTCCCAGAAAGAATACGCCGACAGAAATATCAGCCCAGCCGGTGGTCAGTACCTTGTCTGCGAGTTCCTCCGGGCAGGTTTTTGCCCATACATCATAGAGGGTCTTACCTTTCCACCACTCAAGTATTTCTTTAGCTTCAGCCATCTGTTCGGGTGGCACCTGGAACGGGTCCTGTTCCCTCAGCGGCAGGTTTTCGAGGTCCCACTGTAACCAGCCCCCATGGCATTCGGGGACAATCGGGACACACCTGGGACGACAGGCATGTTTCCCTACTATCAATTCATAATCCCCTATATTTACCGGCAAGTCCTCCAGTGTCTTTTTATAGGCTTTAGCACGGCGAAGTACCAGCGGCTCTCCTTCGGTATCGGCAAATACCGAAGTATAGGCACGGGCCCGGTGAAGACAAATTGTCTGAGGTGTGGAGTGCAACTGCAAATTCAGTTTTTGGATTCGTTCGGTGCTTCCCAGCGCCGAGTCCATCCCTTTCATATATCGCTCGGTCTCGTAAATTTCTGTCACCATTCGGTCACCTCGCTACTATCCGATAATGCTATCTGTTCAGGGAAAGCGCTATCTCTATCTGAGTAATTCAAATCGGAACCCGGTTGAATTGAGCTTATTATATCACCGTGTTTACAAATTTGAAAAAGATTACCAATTACTTGACAATAGTACATAACGGTCATAGACTGTAGAAACAAAATTGGCTCAGGAGGGATATTCCACGTGATATGCCCGCACTGCCGGACTGAGAATATCGAAGGAGCGAAGTTCTGTAAAAAGTGCGGCAATCCTCTCCAGACAGAACTCGTTTGCTCAATAGCGCAGCCAGGGCACAATACGTGGTTAGATTTATATTCGATAAAAGAATGGCATAAGGAGAGTAAAAGAAAATGGCAGAACTGAAATATTCGAAATTAATTACAAAGAATAGAGAGCACCGTCACTCTGATTGGGTATCGAAGGTTCCGCGTGACCCGGAGGGTGGGAAAATACTGACATGGGTGGATGGTGACGTCATACCGGGAGCTTTCTACTATGAGTCTTTCATGGCGATAAAGCCGACGCTCGAGGGCAGTTTTAATGACCCGCCGCATATCCACGATGATTGGGATGAAGTAATAGGTATTTACGGGACCAACCCGGCCGACCCTTATAATCTGGGCGGAGAAGTACAGATTACTCTGGGTGACGAAGTACATTCAATCACCGAGAGCTGCGCCATTTTCGTGCCCAGGGGCCTGCAGCATTGCCCGCTCGTCATCAAGAAGGTCAGCACACCTATTATTCTGGTGACTACCGGGGCTTCCAGGAACTATATTCAAAGGCTCCCCGAAGACTGGGAGAAGAGTTTGGGATAACACCGGGTAATGAGAAACATTCAATCACCTGGAGCTGCTGAATCTTGGTAGCGAATAGCCAAAATTAGGTATTAGCAATTAAGATAAGTTTGATACTGGCTGGACGAACATCGGGATGTTTGTCCACTCATGAGTACTCGTGGGCGATCCCGTTTAGCTTTGCCATTCAACTACAAGAACTTGATTATTAGTTATATGCTAATGAACCAAAAATGGCTCAGCTTTACTCGAAAAATAATGTACGTTATTTTGTGTTAACTCTGCTTTGTTAAAACGTAGCAATCTGCCAAAGTGTTTAATCGGCGTTCTGAGTCGTGAAGTTAATGATAAGTGGTTCTTCTCCTCAGCCAGAAGACAAGAATGCCAATGACTAAAACCCCGACTCCGATCAAAGTATAGATGCCCCATGGTGGCCCAGCTTCATCAGGCTCGTCTTCAGCGGTGGTTTCAGCAGTGGTTTCGGAGATGGTTTCAGCGATGATGGTAAACATCGCATCTCCCCTGTTCCCAGCCTTGTCTTTTGCTATAACATCATAGGTACCAGGCGCCATCTCCGGTACATTAAAAAGTGTATTTTTAAAACTACCAATTTCATCGGTCTTGGCATAGGCTACTTCATCGTTCCTAAAGTAAACATCGATGCTGCTTCCGTAACCAAAGCCACGACCACTAACAGCCAAAATGCTGCCGGCGGTGGCTGAAGCCTCGTCAAGAGTGATTGACGGTAGCACCGTAAACTCTCCTTCGATGGAATGACCTTCGATATTCTTAGCTTCATATTTATGCTTTCCTGCAGTGCCGTTAGGGATAGTAAAGCTGAAACTGAATTCACCGATGTCATCAGCTGATTCCGAGCCCAGCAACCGGCCATCGTAATAAAAACTTATCATCCTGTTAGCATAAAAACCCTGGCCCTTAAGTATTAATGTTGAGCCCACCACTCCCGCATTACCATTTACAATGATTACAGTTTTCGATACGGTAAACAAACTGAATGCCAGGGTTGACCCAAGTTCGCTCCTCGCGCTAATCTGGTGTTGTCCGGATTCAGCCGAGGCGGGAATATTAAAATCGAAACTAAAACTACCGGATTGAGGAACAGTTATCGGGCTGTTGGTTATACCATAATCATCAAAAAACAGGTATATGTCATCCCCTATATAGGAATCAAAGTTTTCTATAGTTACTGAAACCTTTGTACCTACAGCTCCTGAATCAGGTGACGTGCTGAGGATCGGTGCTGCTAGAACTGGCGTGACTGGAATAACCACCAGCAGAAAGGAAAGGAGAACGGCTACTGACAATATGCGATAGAACCTATTTCGTATCATTTGTCACCAAACCCTTGTAATGATATCAGTTGTCTATGGCAAGTCGATGTTGCCTGAATTATACACATGCCGATAAATGACGTCAATAAGAAGAGATTGGGAAGTAAAGGGGTAAACAATGTCGGTAAAAGAAAATAAAGAGGTATTACATCGGGATGTCTACATGGACTTAAAAGTGGAAAGATTTTTTTCTCACTCAAAATATATGTCACAAGATGAGTATGTGTAATATTTCACTATATTAAATGAAACCGGGGTGTTTTTAAGAGGGGGCGTTAGCCCCCTCTTAAGTTACCTTAAGGGTGGAGGGCGGGATAAGATAAAAACTACGGGAAAATCGCTATTGCTTCCAGTCCTGTAGTCTCGGGCAAGCCGAGCATCAGGTTCATATTCTGGACCGCCTGCCCGGCGGCGCCTTTGACCAGGTTATCTATGGCGCTGATGGCTACCAGCCTGCCGGTCCTCATATCAATGGTGGGGTGAACGTAGCACATATTGTTTCCCCAGGTGTGCTTGGTGTGGGGAGGAAAGTCCACCACCCTGACAAAGGGGGCGTTCTTATAGAAGTCGAGATAGAGTTTTAGAAGTTCTTTTTTACCCTTTTCGTCCGCCGTGACCTTGCCCGGGGAAAGCGCCGCATAGGTGGTGGTTAATATTCCCCTTGTCATCGGTGTCAGGTGGGGAACAAAGGTTATTCTCTGCGGCTTGTTAGCCAGCAGCCCCAGCTCCTGGGTAATCTCGGGCAGGTGCCGGTGCCCTTCCAGGTTATAGGCGGAGATGTCTTCATTCGTCTCCGAGTAGTGAGTCTTCAGGCTGAGGGTCCTGCCGGCACCGGAGACGCCGGACTTGCTGTCTACTATTATTTCAGGCTCGATTAGCCCCGCTTTAACCGCCGGAGCCAGCGCCAGAATAGCCGATGTGGGATAGCAGCCGGGGTTGGCTATCAGTTGGGCAGCGGCAATCTCAGCCTTGTGCAGTTCGGGCAGTCCGAAGACTGCCTGCTCCAGCAGTTCCGGAGCAGGGTGCGTAAAGCCGTACCAGGACGGGTATTCGGCGGCGTCCTTGAGCCTGAAATCGGCACTGATATCCACCACCTTGACACCGCGCTTCACCAGCGGGATGACTACTTCGGCGCTCTCCTTGTGGGGCATTGCCGAAAATGCCACCTCGGCATCACCCAGTTCTGGTTCAATGGTAAGGCCTATATCGGCAAGATGGGGGAAGACCGCCCCCAGCTCCTGTCCGGCGGCGCTCCGCCCGGTAACCGAGGTAAGCTCCACCTCCGGGTGCTGGTGAAGCAGCCTTGCCAGTTCAATACCGGCGTAACCGGTAACATTTATTATCCCTGCTTTCGTTTTACTCATTAGATACGACTCCTTCACAGACGGCTTCCAGAGAATTCAGTTGTTCGCTGGTGCCCATAATAATCACGCTGTCTCCGGCGGTAATCTTTTCCTCTCCGGATGGATTAGCCATAAATCTGCCGGTTTTTTTGCTTAGTGCCAGTACGGTGGCTTTCGAGCACTGGCGCACGTCGCTCACGGTTTGCCCGTTCAGTGAAGAATCTTCACCTATAGCCACGTTTTCCATCTGCAACTCGGGACCCCGGTGGCGGGTTATGGTATCGAGGAAGTCGACCACTGCCGGGCGCAGAGCCAGCATAGCCATGCGGCGGGCGCCGATGGTGTTCGGTGATACGATGCGGTCGGCGCCGGCTCTCTTCAGCTTTGCCCCGGCCTCCGTGTCCGAAGCCCTTGCCGTGATAAACAGTCCCGGATACAGCCCCCGGGCAGAAAGGGTTATATAGGTGTTATCAATATCGCTGCCCAGCGCCGCCACCAGCCCCCGGGCATGTTCGATACCGGCTTCTTTCAATATTTCATCACTGGTGGCATCGCCTTCCAGATAGAGATATCCCTCCTCCTGCGCCTTGGCGGCACAGTCCGCTCTGTTGTCGATGACGACAAACGGCGTATCTTCTTCCTCGAAGATGCTGGCAACCTCCTCGCCGACTCTGCCGTAGCCGCAGAGGATAAAGTGTCCTTTTAATTTGGCAATCCTGTTCTTCATTCTTCGCCTCCACCAGGTAGTCCCGATGTTACCTTCGATAATGTACTGTATTATTCCGGTCAGAGTATATAAAGCGGCGCCGACGCCACCGAACATTAAGAAGATGCTGAAAGCCCGTCCGCCGGTACTCAGAGGATATAGCTCCTTGTAGCCGACGGTGGTTATGGTCATAGCCGTCATATAAAGGGAATCGAAAAGGCTCCAGCCTTCTATAACGCTGTAACCGATTACCCCGATGACTATAATAGCAACCAGGGTGCTTATTCCCAGTATTACCTTTCTTACTGAATTCATGTTACTGTCCGTAGCAGACTTCTTGTGAAGATAATATCACAGTGATTGAATTTTTTACAAAACCTGCCGGGGCTATTTATCTGCGGATGGCTTCGACCTATTTGCTGGGTTATTGCAGCGGTGATATAATTTTCTTTAATGTCTGTGGATGATGAAAGTAATGAAATTAGAGAATACCGGGTACCAGCAGGCTCTGGACTATATCTACAGCTTTATTGACTATGAAACGGAGCCAGGACCACGTGACGCAGTTCATTATGACCTGAGGCGAATGGATGAGCTGCTGGCACGGCTGGGCGACCCTCACCTGAATACCAGGACGGTGCATATCGCCGGGACAAAGGGGAAGGGAAGCGTGGCGGCGATGATGACGTCCACCCTTACTGCCGCCGGCTATAAGACCGGGCTTTTTACCTCGCCGCATTTGCACACCTTCAATGAGAGAATCAGGATTGATGACAGGTTAATCTCCGATGATGAGATTGTTGCCCTTGTGAAGAAGCTGAAACCCGAGGTCGGGGCGGTAAACGAGAGAGCCGCCTATGGTGAACTGACAACTTTTGAGGTAATAACGGCTCTGGGCTTTGCCCACTTCAGGCAAAAGGGGGTGGATGTGCAGGTAGTTGAAGTCGGATTGGGAGGAAGGCTTGATGCCACTAACGTGGTCCGGCCCGAGGTCTGTATTATCACCTCAATCAGTCTTGACCATACCGAGGTACTGGGTAATACCCTGACTGAAATCGCTGCCGAGAAGTCCGGGATTATCAAACCCGGTAGTATAGTTGTAACCTCTCCGCAGGCTGACGAGGCGGGTAAGGTAATCGAGCAGGCTTGCCTTAACTGCGATGCGGAGCTGGTAAAGGTGGGTAATGATGTTACCTGGCGGGGTCTGGACCATGATTCCGGCGGGCAGTCGTTTCGAGTGAAGGGCAGGACCGGCAGTTATGAATTATCAATCCCGCTTCTCGGTCAGTATCAGGTTGAGAATGCGGCGGTAGCGGTGGCTGCCCTTGAGATATTAGCTGAAAAAGGTCTCCGTATTTCCGGGGACAATATTGCTCGGGGACTGGCAAAGGTGAACTGGCCGGGGCGGCTCCAGGTCCTGAGCCGCCGTCCGCTCCTTGTAGCCGATGGCGCCCACAATCCCTACTCGGTCCGCAAGTTGCGGGAGTCTCTCGGGCAGTATTTCGACTTTGACCGGGGTGTCCTGATTATCGGGACTTCTTCCGATAAGGATATAGCTGGAATGGTCTCGGAGCTTGTGCCTCTGTTTGATAGAGTGATTATAACCCGCTCCACTCATCCTCGGGCTATGGCGGTAGACCCTATTGCAGCCGAGTTCAGCCGTTACGGAGTGGAGGTTCAGGTGACGGAAGACATTTCAACCGCGATGCCTCTGGCTCTGGCTATGACTGGAGAAAGGGATATTATCTGCGTTACCGGCTCGTTATTTGTTGCAGCCGGGGCGATTGAACAAGCCAAGGAGCTTGGCTTAACCGGGTGACCGCTAGGAAGGAGTAACTCATTCGAGTAGAAGGGGTAGGCGGTCTAGGCAGGAGAGGAGCTAACTTTGACAGGGACTGGACACAGGGCAGTATTATCCGCAATCTCTTGTCTCTGTCCTGGCCGATAGTAATCGGTAACTCTCTCAATATGCTCGGTCCTACCATTGATATGATATGGGTAGGGCGGCTGGGAGCGGCTGCTATTGCCGGGGTCGGTGTTTCCGGTATGGCGGTAATGCTGCTCAATTCGATGATGATGAGCCTGAATATGGGCTCAAGGGCGATGATTGCCCGCTTCATCGGCTCCGGTGATATAGAGGGCGCCAATCACGTGGCAAGACAGTCTTTTGTTATTGTTGCCGCTTTCGCTGTGATACTGGTGCCGATAGGTATCTTCCTTGCCGAGCCGATATTAATCCTGATGGGGCTTGAGCCTGACGTTGTCGCCGAAGGGGCGGCTTATATGCGGATACTGTTCGTCGGTGGGGCGGCTATGGCCTTCCGGATGATGACCGAGGGCATAATGCAGGCCTCCGGCGATTCGATAACTCCGATGTGGCTGGCTGTCACTTTCAGGGTTTTCCATATTATCCTCTGTCCTTTCCTCATTTTCGGCTGGTGGTTCTTCCCGCATATGGGTGTCAGCGGAGCGGCGATGACCAACGTTCTTTCTCAGAGTCTGGGGCTTGTCCTCGGCCTTATGGTACTTTTTCGGGGGCGTACCCGGCTGCAGCTTTCCCTGAAAGGCTTCCGTATCGACCCCGTTATTATCTGGCGGATAGTGCGGATTGCTCTTCCTGCCTCTATCTCTGGTATGCAGAGGGGACTGGGGCAGCTGGTTATAATGTGGTTTATCGTCCCCTACGGCACCTTTGCCGTGGCGGCGCATACCCTCTGCCAGAGGGTGGAGATGTTTATAATGATGCCGGGGATGGGGCTGGGCATGGGCGGCGGCGTGCTGGCGGGGCAGAACCTGGGGGCGGGTAAGCCGGACCGGGCGGGGAAGAGCGTCTGGCTGGCGCTGGCCGTGGTGGAGGGTTTCGTAGTTTTCTGTGCGGCGGCGATACTGCTCTGGGCCGAGAGTATAATCGGCATCTTCGGGCCCGAGCCGGCTGTGGTGGAGGTGGGCAGCGTCTTTTTGAGGATAGCGGCGGCAGGTTTCTTTGTCTTCAGCGCCGAGCCAGTATTGATGGTGAGCCTGTCCAATGTCGGGGATACCGTGCCGCCGATGCTGGCTACGGTGCTCGGCTTCTGGATGGTGCAGGTCCCTCTGGCATACTTTTTACCTCAGCTTACCGAGCTGGGTGTTTACGGGGTGCGCTGGGGAATGGTGGTCGGTATGTTTTTTTCGGCGTTAGCTCTGGTAATATATTTCAAGCTGGGCAGGTGGAAGCACAAGAGGGTGTAGTTGGTGGTCTGATGTCCGGGTAATCCGGGCTTTTAGATTTTTAACAGGCTGTGGTTTTCATTATTTCCTTTGGGAAGGGGCAGCTTATTCGGTATGGAAGAAGAGACGGGTGGTTCGCAGAGAAGGGACGCTTTAGAAAGGGACTGGACAAAAGGCAGTGTAGTCCGAAACCTCTGGCTTCTGTCCTGGCCGATGATTATAAGCCAGAGTCTCAATATGATTGGGCCTACCCTGGATATGATATGGGTGGGGAGGCTGGGGTCGGCTGCTATTGCCGGCGTGGGCGTCTCGGGTATGGCGGTCATGCTCGTCAACTCGCTGATGATGGGTCTCGGCATGGGAGCCAGGGCGATGATTGCCCGCTTTGTCGGGGCCGGTGATGCCGGGGGTGCCAGTCATGCGGCGCAACAGGCTTTCGTTGTCGCCGCTGGCTTTGCCATAATAATAGTGCCGGCGGGCATTTTACTTGCCGAGCCGATATTAATCATGATGGGACTTGAGTCCGATGTAGTCGCCGAAGGGGCGGCTTATATGCGGATAATGCTTGTCGGCGCCGTGTTTATGTCCTTCCGGATGATGGTCGAGGGTATTATGCAGGCCTCCGGGGATGCGGTAACGCCGATGAGGATAGCCGTTATAACCAGGGTGGCACAGGCTACCCTTTGTCCTTTCCTCGTCTTCGGCTGGTGGCTCTTCCCCTATATGGGCGTTAGCGGTGCGGCTACGGCGGATGTTGTCGCCCAGTCCGCGGGACTTGCCATAGGGTTCCGGGTACTCTTCACCGGGCGGACCCGGCTCAGGCTTTCGATGAGAAACTTCAGTCTTGACCCGGGTATGATATGGCGGATAGTGAAGATTGGTATCCCGGCTTCGGTTATGGGTATGCAGAGGAGCCTCGGCAACCTTGTCCTGATGTGGATTATTGTCCCCTTCGGCACCATCGCCGTGGCGGCTCATACCCTCTACCAGAGAATAGAGATGTTTATACTGATGCCGGGTATGGGACTGGGTATGGGAAGCGGTGTGCTGGCGGGGCAGAACATGGGCGCCGGGCAGCCGGACCGGGCGGAGAAAAGCGGCTGGCTGGCGGCGGGCGTGGTGGAGGTCTTTATGGTCTGCTGTTCAATATCAATACTTATCTGGGCTGAGAATATAATCGGTATCTTCGGGCCCGAGCCGGAAGTGCTTGAGTTGGGCAGCATCTTTTTGAGAATAGCGACGGCAGGTTTCTTTATCTTTTGTTTTGAGCCGGTGTTTATGCACTGCCTGTCCGGGGTCGGCGATACTATACCACCGATGCTGGCTACGTTGCTGGGCTTCTGGGTACTACAGATACCACTGGCTTACTTCTTACCGCAGATTACCGATTGGGGCGTGTACGGGATAAGGTGGGGGATAGTGACCGGCATGATTGGAAACGCTCTTGGCCTGGCGATATATTTCAAGCTGGGCAGGTGGAAGCGCAAGAAGGTGTAGCTGGCGGTCTGCCGCCCGGGTAATCCGGGCCGTTAGATTTTTAACAGGTAGTGGTTTTCATTATTTCCTTCGGGAAGGGGTAGCTTATTCAGTATGGAAGAAGAGACGGGCGGTTCGCAGAAGAGGGATGCTGTAGAGAGGGACTGGACAAAAGGCAGTGTAGTCCGAAACCTCTGGCTTCTATCATGGCCTATAATAGTCGGCAGCTCTCTCAACTTGCTCGGTCCCGTCATTGATATGGTGTGGGTGGGAAAGCTGGGGGCGGCTGCTATTGCCGGGGTGGGCGTTTCCGGTATGGCTGTAATGATGGTAACCTCGGCAAGAATGGGTTTTGCCATGGGTACGAGGGCGATAGTCGCCCGTTTTATCGGCTCCGGTGATTACGGGGGCGCCAACCATGTAGCCCAGCAAGCCTTCGTTATCAGCGGCAGCTATGTCGTGGTTATGGCGTCTATAGGCATCTTCCTTGCCGAGCCGATATTAATCCTGATGGGACTAGAGCCCGATGTCGTCGCCGAAGGGGCGGCGTATATGAGGGTAATGTTCGTCGGCTCGATAGCGATGTCTTTCCGGATAATGGCTGAGGGCATTATGCAGGCGTCGGGGGATACGGTGACGCCGATGAGGATAGTCGTCTTCTTCAGGATTTTCCATGCGGTCCTCTGTCCCTTCCTCGTCTTCGGCCTGTGGATATTTCCCCAGATGGGGTCGGTCGGCGCCGCCACGACGAATGTCATTTCTCAGAGCCTCGGAGCGGCTATCGGGTTCTGGGTGCTCTTCAGCGGACGGTCGCGGCTGAAGTTGTCCCTGAGTAACTTCCGTCTTGATTTCAAGATGATATGGCGGATAGTGAAGGTTGGTATCCCGGCTTCTATTATGGCTATGGAAAGGAGCTTTGGCGACCTGGTGTTGATATGGTTTATGGCTCCCTTCGGCACCATTGCCGTGGCAGGTCATACCCTGATGCAGCGGGTGGAGGCGGTACTGCGGATGCCGTGTATGGGTCTGGGTCACGGGTCCGGGGTGCTTGTCGGGCAGAACCTGGGGGCGCGTCAGCCGGACCGGGCGGAGAAGAGCGGCTGGATGGCAGTCGGCCTTGCTCAGGGCTTTGCCTTCGTTGTTACAGTAGTAATACTGCTCTGGGCGGAAAACGTAGTCCGTCTCTTCAATGCCGAGCCTGAAGTGGTGGCTGTAGCCAGCACCTTCCTGCGGATAGCCGCCGCCGGTTACCTGTTTATGGGGGTCTATTTCGTAATGCAGAATTCAATCTCCGGCGCCGGAGACACCCTGCCGCCGATGCTGATTACATTGCTGAATTTCTGGCTGGTGCAGATACCGCTGGCGATTCTCCTTTCACGGTATACGCCTCTCGGCGTCTACGGAGTCAGGTGGGCGATAGTGACCGGCTGGATTGCCGGGGCGATTGCCTATTCGATATATTTCAAGATGGGCAGATGGAAGCATAAAAGGGTATAATTGCCCATTGCTGTTAGTCCGTGATTACCCCGGTCGGTCAGAGAGTTCCGTTTTTTATTGCCGGACAGGTGGAGGGGATTGGTTATCCGTGCTGAATAAGGTAGGAATTTTGACGTGAGAAGTGCCGCACTTGAGAGGGACTGGACGAAGGGCAGCGTCTTACGCAACCTTTTAGCCCTGTCCTGGCCGGTGATAGTCGGTCAGAGCCTGAATATGCTGGGTCCCACCGTTGATATGATATGGGTGGGCAAGCTGGGAGCGGCCGCCGTTGCCGGCGTCGGCATTGCCGGTATGGCCGTCATGGTTTTAAATTCGCTCTTAATGGGCCTGTTTACCGGGGTGAGGGCGATGGTCGCCCGCTTTTTCGGGGCAGGCGATAGCGGTGGTGCCAACCATATAGCCCAGCAGGGCTTCGTCATCGGAATTGTCTTCTCAATATTTATGGCGTTTGTAGGCATTTTCTTTGCCGAACCGATACTGTCTGTATTCGGCGTGGAGCCTGACGTCGTCGCCGAAGGGGCGGCATACATGCGAATACAGCTGACCGGTATAGTGACGATGTCCCTGGTAATGATGGCCCAGACGGTTATGCAGGCATCCGGGGATACGGTTACTCCGATGAAGATAGCCGTTTTCTTCAGGATTATTCACGTGATTCTCTGCCCGTTTCTCATCTTCGGCTGGTGGCTCTTCCCTCAACTGGGCGTCAGTGGAGCGGCGCTTACCAATGTGGTTTCTCAGGGATTGGGCGGAGCCCTCGCCCTGTGGTTTCTCTTTACCGGGCGGACCAGGATGCAGTTGACATTGAAAAATTTCAGTCTCGACGGCAGCATAATCTGGCGTCTGGTGAAGATTGGTTTCCCTGCCTCGATATCGGGGATGCACCGGATGTTTACTCACCTGGTGCTGGTCTGGTTTATGGCTCCCTTCGGTACCATTGCTCTGGCAGCCCATACTCTGGTGCAAAGAGTGGATACCTTTGTGCAGACGCCCTGTGCCGGGTTTGGCCAGAGTGCCGGGGTGCTGGCGGGCCAGAACCTGGGGGCGGGTCAGCCGGACCGGGCGGAGAAGAGCGGCTGGCTGGCAGTAGTGCTGTTTACCGGGATAATGGCCGTCGCTTCGGTGGCGATATGGTTCTGGGCTGAAAAAATCGTTCATATCTTCAGTACCGAGCCCGAGCTGGTGAGGATGACAGCCGCCTTCATCCGGATACAGATAGCCGGTTATATGATGTTCGGCGTGGCAATAATACTGAGCCTGTGCGTGGAGGGTGTCGGCGATACCCTGTTCACCATGGGGGTTACCCTGGTAAGCATGTGGCTGATACAGGTGCCGCTGGCGTATTTTCTGCCGCAGGTTATAGAACCCGGTTATTACGGAGTAAGGTGGGCGATGGTGATTGCCCTGGTTATCAGGGCGATTATCTACGGAGCGTATTTCAAGGTGGGGTGGTGGAAGCGGCGGAAGGTATAGAGCGCGGCATTGAAAGAGAAGCAAAACGGCTGCAAAGCTGGATAATCACAAAAAAAGACACGGGCGGACTAATCCAGGCGCCTGTGGCAGGATAACGTTGGTATGATAGGGCCTCAGGGGGCGGTGTTAAACTGGGTGGTTATCGCCTCCTCGGGCAGCATATTATCGAGGATTTTCTCCAGTGCCATGGTATGGCTGCAGGTCCCCCAGTTTGAGAAGAAGGGGCAGGTGCAGTGCCACTTTCCGTCGTGATAGCTGATGGTATAGTTGTCGTTCTCTCCGCGGAATTTTACTGAAAGGTCGAAGAAGGTAATCCGGTCTTTTTCCTGGGCGTAGCGCTTTGCTTTTTCTATTTTCCCGATAAGACTTGACTGCATAACTATACCTCCTTCAAAATAAAAAGCACTGAACCCGTAAGGTCAGCGCTTCTCCATTTTCCCGGTATATATCATTTGTGCCAGTGCCATTTTAACTGCGTCCCATTACACTATCCCCATTTACCCTAATTCTACTCCTTTTTAACCGGCAAGTCCATAAATATTCCCTAAATATTTTACCGTAATTTTTATTGTTTCCGGTCCAGCTTTATTGTACAAACGCAATACCCCGACCGTAAGGTCGAGGGATGAAGTAAACCCTGCGTCTTTGTAGTGGAGAAAGGAATAGACTGATGAAGAAGATATTGTGACGCTCACAAATGTTTTCTTGGATTCTGGCCTCCGCCAGAATGACAAAGGGAGGTTGACCTCCGTGTAAGGGAATGATGGGAAAAGACGCAGGGCAAACGAAGTTTGAAATAGACTAATACCCCGACCGTAAGGTCGTGGGAAGTTTATTTTTATAATTCCGTCCCCCTTATGCTTATCTATTCCCACCCGCTTGCCTTCGCTGAAGCTCCTGCCCGCCGTCCCGATTTCACCAGGACTATGGGAGGCGGGTTAGCGCAAGCAGTCCGCCCTTAAGGAAGTTCAAGAGGGGCTTTGCCCCTCTTTTTATTGCCCCGAAGGGCAGAAGACCACGGGTTTACCCGTGGATGAATGGGGACT
>CAZOUZ010000017.1:14276-17570 GCA_964583115.1 uncultured Dehalococcoidales bacterium | reverse complement strand
GGTCGTAGCAGTCGCCGGCGGTGCCGGTGGGTATATCGAACTCAAAGCGGTCGTAAATGGAGTAGGGGTCTTTCTTGCGCAGGTCCCATTCCACGCCGCAGGCTCGGAGTACGGGTCCGGTAATCGAGTAGTTGATTGCTGTTTCTCCGTCCAGGGTGCCGACACCCTTTGAGCGCGCCAGCAGTATCTCGTTTTGCTTTAAGAACGTGTCGAATTCGTCGATAGCGCCGGGCAGTTGCTGTAGAAGCAGGCGCAGGGCGGGCATGAATTCATCGGGAATATCCTGGCTGAAGCCGCCGACACGCATGTAATTATAGGTAAGGCGCTGGCCGCTGAGCATCTCAAAAAGGTCTATAATCTTCTCTCTTTCCCGGAACATATGCAGGAAAGGAGTGTAATAAGCGCCACAGTCGTTAAAGAAGGAACCGATGCCAACCAGGTGATTACCGATACGCTGCAGCTCGGCGATAATCACCCGCAGGTATTCGGCCCGCTCCGGCACCTCTATCCCGGCAAGCTTTTCCACTGCCATGCAGTAAGCCATGTTATTGCTCATCGAGGATATGTAGTCGAGCCGGTCGGTCAGCGGGATGACGCCGGTATAGGTCCGCTCCTCGGTAAGCTTCTCGATGCCCCGGTGCAGGTAACCGATAACCGGCTCTACGTCAACAACTACTTCCCCGTCAAGGGTCACCCTCATCCGGTATACCCCGTGAGTGCTGGGGTGTACCGGTCCCACATTCAGGACGAAAGGTTCGGTTTTAATCGCCATTTTTTTCTCTATTACTCCTGCCATACGAGGGTGCGACTACCGG
This sequence comes from uncultured Dehalococcoidales bacterium, assembly GCA_964583115.1. Lineage (GTDB taxonomy): Bacteria > Chloroflexota > Dehalococcoidia > Dehalococcoidales > UBA2162 > CAYVOV01. The sequence goes on along the minus strand of CAZOUZ010000017.1, from coordinate 16,755 downwards.
TTTTATAAAAAGTCCTTACGCAACGGGTGTCCCTGAAAACCATCCCAGAGAAAAATGCGCTTCATATTGGGGTGGCCCTCAAAGCTGATTCCCATAAGGTCGTAAATCTCCCGCTCCTGAGAGTCGGCTCCCTGGTATAAGCTTACTATGGAGGGGACCGAAAGGTTCTCCCTGCCGCTGCAGCGGGTCTTTACCACCAGGCTGTGGTTATTCACCATAGATGTTATATGGTAGACAAGCTCGAAATAATCAAGGTAATCGACGGCGGTGATGCCGCTCAGGTAGTTGAACTCAAGCTCGGGGGTGGTTTTAAGGTAGGAAATAATTTCGAATAGCGATTCGGTCTTGACTACAAGGCTATAGTCATTTGATTCAATGATACTTTCCGGAAATTGTTGCTCCAGTCTGGCAGCTACTTCTTTGCCGGATAAGGCTACTGTCATTCGTTGCTTAACCTTCCTCTGCTAAAAGTTCTTTCTCTTGGCTATCTTATCCTGCAGCATCTGTATGCCGTAAATCATAGCTTCAGGCCGGGGCGGGCATCCGGGTATATAGACATCAACGGGAATTATATGGTTGTACCCGGGCACCACGTTATATCCCGAGCGGAAAATGCCGCCGCTGACGGCGCAGGCTCCCATAGCGATTACCCATTTCGGCTCCGCCATCTGGTTGTAAATACGTCTTATATTGGGCGCCATTTTCCAGGTCAGTGTCCCGGCGGTAATCATAAGGTCGGCCTGGCGTGGCGAGGCACGGAGGATTTCCATGCCGAAACGCGAGATATCGAAGCGGGGACCCATCCCGGCGATGAACTCGAAGGCGCAGCACGCCGGGAAACACAATGATACCCACGGAGAAGAACGGCGCCCCCAGTTAATTACCCAGTCTGCCGTGGTAAGCAGGACATTTTGCTTAATTTCTTCGTCCAGCCACTGGTCGGGGTCGGGGATTACTTCCTGGCTGTTTGCCTTCAGCTCCTCGATAACCTGACCCTCGGCGTGGTCAAGCTCTGTATCGGAATAAATGTGCGAGGTGGGTCTGCCTACTTCCATTCAAGGACCTTCTTCCGCCAGGCGTAGAGATACCCGACAGCAACGATAAAGAATAAAACAAGTATCCCGATGAGACCGGCCTGTCCCAGTGCTTTGAGGCCTACCGCCCACGGATACAGGAAAACGATGAGAACATCGAGAGCCAGAAATACAAGGGCGTAAAAGTAATAGCGGAAGTTGAACTGGACCCAGGTCTTGCCTGTGGTCTCCATTCCACACTCAAAGGTAGCGTTCTTGATTGGATTCGGATTATGAGGGACGAGTTTGATAAAGCGGAGGATTAGGGGGATGATAATCATTAGGAAACTAAAGCCGATAGTAACTAGGAAAAACAAACCAATATAACCGTAATTTGTCAGCAACTAGGGTCCTCCCTGGTTTGTGCAATAGCGACTAGCAGTATATCATAGAAAAATCAAAAAAACAAGGGGGAAATTTAACTAAATCTCCCCCCTTTCGGGTTCAGGTTTAAGCGAATAATGATTAGCCGGTATTTCCTATGTTGACGGTGTTGCCACATACTGGCGGCTGTGGCTTTCGGTGACAGATGGCGAACCAGGGGTAAGGTAAAACAGGTCATCGAGCTTGTGATTTGGAAAGGCTTTCATCGCTCCGATAATGAATTTCTGGTTTATCTGACGCTTGCCTTCACGGACGCGGTATACCTGGCTTACCGATATTTCCATGGCTGATGCCAGCTCGGTCAGGTTTCTATAAGGGCCGTCGCAGAACTCAAAAATTCTTGTCCGTACTATCAAGATGATACCTCGTTTCGACTAATGGCACTATTATAGCGACAAATGTGCCATTTGTCAAGAACTTTCGGTTACCGGTTTTGCCGGTTTTCCTTGATAAATTAGAGCGGTGAGAGTATAGTTTTTTTATTATTTAAGGTAAGGGTGGTAAGAATGAGCTTTTCCGGGACCGGGCTAAAAGGCTCTTTTCGCAGTCTGATTCGTCCGGAAATCCGGTCATTACTGGATAATCTGAGCGGGTTTTTTGCCGGGCGGGATATTGAGTCCTACGTGGTCGGCGGCTTTATCCGTGATGTGCTGCTAGGGCGGGGTACGGCTGATATTGATATCGCTGTAGCCTCGGATGCCCTGGAAGTTGCCTCCGGGGTAGCGGCTGCTCTCGGCGGGAAATATGTCCCGCTGGATAAGGTAAACAGGGTCGGCAGGGTAGTCCTGGATGACAGTGGAAAGTCTTCACCCGGGGGACGGTTCGAGCTTGATTTCTCCACATTTCAGGGTACTATTGAGCAGGACCTGGCGCGCCGTGATTTTACCATTGACGCTATGGCGGTCAGTTTGAAAAAGTCCGGCAAGAGCGCAGCCGGCAGTAAGAGCACAACTGATAGCAAGAGTGAAGCCGGTAGCAAAAGCACAACTGATAACAAGAGCGCAGCCGACGTTATTATAGAC
>CAZOUZ010000017.1:0-14176 GCA_964583115.1 uncultured Dehalococcoidales bacterium | reverse complement strand
AGCCGGTAGCAAAAGCACAACTGATAACAAGAGCGCAGCCGACGTTATTATAGACCCTTTTAATGGTGGTGAAGACCTCCGCCAGGGTGTGATTCGGGCGGTTGCCGGGACGGTTTTCAGCTCGGATGCGGTGCGGCTGCTGCGGGCGGTACGGCTGGCTGCCGAGCTTGGATTTGTTATTGATAAAAAGACCGAAGCCCTGATTCAGCAGTATTCTTATCTTGTCGCCGGTGTCGCCGGTGAGCGGGTGAGGGAAGAATTGCTGCGGCTGCTGGCTGTTCCCGGCGCCGGGAAATCTGTAGCCTATCTCGATGGGCTGGGCTTGCTGATTTCCCTGTTTCCGGAGCTTGCCGAGGCGAAAGGGGTCGAGCAGCCCAGGGAGCATTTCTGGAATGTTTTCGAGCACTCTCTTAAGACGGTGTCGGCGGTCGACTTTCTGCTCGAACGTGGAAGCTGGGAGTATGCCGGTGAAGAGGTGCTGGCTTCCGTTCCGTGGTCGCCGGTGCTGGCCGAGCACTTCGATAGGGAAGTAAGCAGCGGCAGTACCAGAAAATCGGTGCTCAAACTGGCGGCACTCCTTCACGATATAAGCAAACCCCGGACAAAGACTCTTGATAACGGCAGGGTAAGGTTTTTGGGGCATGGCAGGGAAGGGGCGGTCGTGGCTGCCGGTATACTGGAAAGGTTGCGATTCAGCGCTAGAGAGGTAAAGCTGGTTGAGACTGAAATAAGGCATCACCTGCGGCCGACCCAGATGAGCCAGGAAGGGCTTCCCACCCGCCGGGCTATTTACCGGTACTTTCGCGATACCGGGGAAGCCGGTCTGGATATACTCTTCTTGAGCCTGGCTGACCACCTGGCAACCAGGGGTCCCAACCTCGACCCGACCGGCTGGCAGGAGCATACCCGGCTGGTTGATTACGTAATCCGCCAGCATCTTGAGCAAAAAAATATTGTTCAACCGCCCAAAATGATTGATGGATATGATATAATTAGGAGTTTTGGTGTGAAGCCGGGCCCCGAAGTCGGCGAGGTGCTGGAGGTGGTGCGTGAAGCGCAGGCATCGGGAGAGGTGAGCACCAGGGAAGAAGCGCTTGTATTCATTGAAAGACTACTCGGCTCTTCCGGTTCTTTGAAAGGGGAACAAGGTACAGACTGAGGTCCTGTCTTCTTAAAGTTGATTGGACTGTCATTTATAGTCGGGTGCGAGATTATAGTAAAGAGCAGGTATGATTAGAAGAAATTCGCTGGTTTTCCTGATAGTGGTGGTAATTTTCCTCCTCGCTGCCCTGGTGGTCTTGCCGATTGAAGAGGGAAAGCTGGGAGGTAAAAGCGTAAGGCTTGGCCTGGACCTGCAGGGTGGCGTTCACATCGTTTACCAGGCAGACCTGTCTTCAATAGAAGCCGGTGGGGAGGGTGACGCTATGGACGGAGCGGTAGCCATTCTCCAGAGCCGTGTCAACCCGCTGGGGGTAACCGAGCCTGTCATTCAAAAACTGGGTAGAGACCGGATTCTTGTCGAGCTGCCCGGACTCAACATTACCGATAACGAAAAGGAAAGGCTCGCCCGGGTGGACATTCTCCAGTTCGGTGAGCTGACTACGGATAACGCCTCGGCGAAGTGGGAAGCCGTATACTACGACCGGGACACGGGTACCCTGAAAGACGGTAAATGGAAGCCGACCACGGCGGTGATTGACGGTAAAGAGAAAGCGCTTACCAGCCGCTACTTTAACATGAATACACAGGTGGGCCGTGATAATATGGGTAAGATTGAGCTGCTCTTCGAGTGGGATAAAGAAGGGAGCGAGCTTTCCACGGAAATTACCGGCAGGCTTATAGATAAGCCGCTGGCTATCTTTGATGGTGATACACCTTTACTGAGCGAGGGCGGCACAATTATTGCTCCTTATGTGCAGTCGACGATTACCGACCGGGGCGTGATTACCGGGCTGAGCCTGAACGATGCCACCCAGCTATCGCAGCAGCTTAATTTCGGGCGTTTGCCGGTGCCCCTGAAGATAATCGAGGACGAGGAAGTATCGCCGATTCTGGGTTCCCGGTTCGTCGGTATGAGTGTTATGGCCGGGCTGATTGGCATCGCCGTGGTGATGCTGTTCATGATTCTCTACTACCGTGTTTCGGGTGTTCTGGCCAGCCTGTCCCTTGTTTTCTACGGTACTCTGGTACTGGCATTATTCAAGCTTATACCGGTCACTCTTACTCTCTCCGGGCTTGGCGGCTTCATCCTGTCTATAGGAATGGCGGTAGATGCCAACGTGCTCATCTTCGAGCGGATGAAGGAGGAACTCAGGGCGGAGAAGACACTCGGGTCGGCTATCGAGGCAGGGTTCAACCGGGCCTGGACGGCAATCCGGGATGGCAACGTAACCACTCTCATCGTCTGTTTTATCCTTTACTGGCTTGGAGGCACAATTGTTGCCAGTGCTCCGGTAAAAGGTTTTGCTCTTACCCTGGGTATCGGCGTGGTGGTGAGTATGTTTACGGCGATTATAGTTACCCGGACTTTGCTCCGTCTGTTCGTGCGAACTCCTCTGGCGCATCATCCCCGGCTATTCAGTCCGCACCTTGGAAGGAAAGATGTTTGATATTGTCGGTAAAAGACGTTTATTCTTTATAATTACGGCGGTCGTCGTCCTTGTCTGTATTGTTTCTCTGGTGACCTTCGGTCTCAGAGCGGGGGTCGAGTTCAGCAGCGGCTCGACGATGACGGTCAGCTTTGAGGAAGAAGTTAAACAGGGCGAACTGGAAGAAGAGCTTGTCAGTCTGGGTTATGACGGCGCCATTGTGCAGCAGTTCACGCTGGGGGGCGGCTTCTTAATCCGTCTGCCGCGTTTGAGCTCCGGGGAGAAAGACGAGCTTGAAGAAGGATTAACCGCCAGATTCGGCGCCCTTGAAGGCGAGTCCGCTTTTGAAAAGGACGTTGACCCGATTATCGCTGCCGAGACGACGCAGAATGCGGCTATCGCCGTCGCCGTCGCTGCCGTCGGCATACTGCTTTATATTGCCTGGGCGTTTCGCCGTATGCCCAATCCTTTCCGCTACGGAACCTGTGCCATTATCGCCCTGCTCCACGATACCCTGGTGGCGCTGGGGGCTTTTTCCATTCTGGGCGCTACGATGGGCTGGGAGATAGACCTGTCATTCGTTATCGGAATCCTGGCAGTAATCGGCTACAGTGTTAATAATACCGTCGTCGTTTTTGACAGGATACGCGAGAATTTGACCAGGGAGGGGAGGGCCGGCTTCGAGACTACGGTTAACAGCAGCCTGGTCGAGACGCTGAGCCGTTCCCTGAATACCAGCCTGACCACGCTGTTTGTCGTCTTAGCCCTGTTGCTTTTCGTCGGCACGTCAATTCAGAATTTTGCCGTGGTGCTGCTGATTGGCATCATTGCCGGGACCTACAGCTCGCTCTGCATCGCTCCCGCATTGCTGGTGGTCTGGAGGAACAGGGAGCGGAGAAGAGCCGCCGCACAGTAACTTCTATCCGAATCTGTGCCGGAAGGGCGTTAGTATGTTAGCCGCTAAAGTAAAGGTTGCCAGACTTTCCATTCTTGCTGTTGGCTCGCTGATAGCTGTAAAGATAGTCGCCAGTATCCTGACGGGAAGTATTGCTATTCTGGCCGATGCCGTGCACAGTGTTATCGATCTTTCGGGAGTGATTATCGGTTACATCGGCATCAGGGTTTCGGCAAAACCGGCTGATGAAGAGCACACCTTCGGACACGGCAAGGCGGAGAATATCGCCGGCGGTATCATAGCCGGCCTTATATTTGTTGCCGCCGGCACGATTTTCTACCAGGCAGTGAGAAATCTGACTGCCGGTGCCGCCGTTGAGATGGTAACGGTGGGGATTATCATGACGGCGGTCAGTATAGTGATAAACCTGCTTGTTTCCCGCTATGCTATCAGGGTAGCCCGCGCTGAGGATTCTCTTGCCCTGGAAGCGACCGCCCGCGATATGTTTGCCGATGTGTTAAGCTCGGCGGCGGTGCTTATCGGGCTGGTCCTGGTACGGGTAACGGGCATTAACGCGCTCGACCCCATTGTCGCCATGCTTGTTGCCGTGCTGATTGCGGTAACGGCGTTTCTTACCGTGAAGAAGTCCCTGGCCGGATTGATGGACACGAGGTTGCCCGAGGCGGAGGGGGAAGAAATAATCTCTATAATAAGAGAGCATACCACTCAGCTTGCCGGTTTCCACAAGGTGCGTACCCGTAAAGCGGGGAGCCAGCGCTTTATTGACTTTCACCTCCTGCTGCCGAAGAACCTCAGCCTGGAGGAGGCGCACCGGATATCCGAACACCTTGAGCAGGATATAAAAGACAGGCTGCCCGGGTCCAGCGTCACCATTCACGTTGAACCCTGCGATATGGAGTGTGACCAGTGCGGTGTTTCCTCGTGCAGCCTGCGGATTGATATGAAGTCCTGACACTAATCGGGCTGGAGTCACCTGATGGGAGTAGCCTAGACCACCAGCCTGATGCCTGATATGAGATACCAGACCCCGAATCCGGCGAGCAGCAGGCTGCAGCCGATAAACAGAAGTTCCTGGAATTTCTGTCCCCATAGTGCGCGGGTCCGGTAGACCAGGACTGAAATCAAGAAAAGCCAGACCAAATCACACAGCCAGTGGACCAGAGTGAGGGCAATCAGTCCGCCGGTACCGAAATCGATAATTTTCATCACCAGCATACTGCCGATAGTTGCCCACCATATCCAGAAAAATGGGTTGAGCACGCTGGTAAGAATACCGGCCGTAAAAGCGTTATAGGGCAGGTCCTTGCCCTGCAAAATTACCTCTTTGCGGACACGAAACATTGCTATGCCCATCCAGATAATCATTCCGCCGCCGAGTATGCTCAGCACCAGCTGGACGATGGTGTTCTGGAAGAACCGGGCGAAGCCGAGGTAGACGAGCAGTATTATCGGGAGTTCTATTAACGCATGCCCCAGGGCTATCCAGGCGCCCGCCCAGGGGGACCTGTAGCTTTTAGCAATGGTCATAGCAAGCATAATTCCGGGCTGTAAGACCCCTGATAGTGAAATTACGAATACGCTTGCCAGAATCGGGAGCATGAATTTGCCTCTATTTTGATTGTAGCATATAAGCATTCTCTCCGGTTATCATCCTCACCCCCTTAGTCTCCCTCACATACGGTCAAAAGGGAGTTTAAGAGGGGGTTCTATAAACCTTTTAAACCTCGGAAGATAAGGCCGGTAAGCAGCCTGACTGCTTGAGTTAGCTGGTTCAATTGATTATACTTGTGTAAGGAAGACTACCTGTCCGGTATCCGGGTACCGGGTGTTCCTCGGATTGCGGACTGGAGGTGATACCATGCTTGAGGTGGAGAATCTCTTTTTAAATCTGGATGGTAAGCCGATAATTAACGGTCTGAACCTGCATATTGACAAGGGAGAAATACACGGCGTTCTCGGTGAGAACGGCACCGGAAAGACCTCCCTTGCCTACCTCATTATGGGGTCGAACGGCTATCGCGCCAGCGGAGGCAGGATTCTGTTTGAAGGTGAGGATATCACCGGGTCCACTGTTTCCCAGAGGGCAAAGAAGGGGATAAGCCTTGCCTGGCAGGAGCCGGCAAGGATTGAAGGGCTCAGCGTAATGGACTATCTTAGCCTGAGCGGCAATAAGCCGGGGCTGAAACGAATATACGAATGCCTGCAAATGGTGGGAATGGACCCTGTCCGGTACCTGAACAGGGATATTGACGCTACCCTCAGCGGCGGCGAGAGGAAGAGGATAGAGCTGGCTTCGATAATAGCTATGCAGCCCAAACTGGCGATACTGGATGAGCCTGACTCCGGCATAGATATAATGTCGACGCCGGTTATCCTCAACAGCATAATGGAAATGAATAAACAGGGGTCATCGGTGCTGCTGATTACTCACAGTGAGCAGATGGTTGAAATGGCGCACCGGGTATCCGTGCTCTGCGCCGGCAGCGTACTGAAGACCGGCTCACCGGCGGAAATGAGTATGTGGTTCACGGATAACTGCCAGAGCTGTTCCCATATAAATAAGCCGACACCGGAAAATATACAGTAGCTACAAAAGGTGGAAAGATATGATTGGTCACTCGATTGAGGAGGAATATTCGGGAATCATTGATGCCTATGAAAAGGCCGGCGGCGACAGGAGTGCTCTGGTAAGTGAGGATGTAGCCAGGCTGGTTATTCACCAGAACAAGGTGCTCGGGAACGACGGTGTCAGCGGACTGAAAATAGATGCACAGGAGACGGAGACCGGCGTAAATGTTCATCTGGTGGTAGAAGAGGGAGCGAAGATAAAAAAGCCTGTTCACCTTTGCTTCGGCGTTCTTCCCGAAGAGGGCTTGCAGGAAATAATAATGAAAGTGGACGCCCGGGATAACAGCGAGATAAACGTGGTTGCCCACTGCATCTTCCCCAATGCCGTTAAAGTGGTACACAAGATGGATGCCGATATAGAAATCGGGAATAACGCCAGGTTTGACTATAAAGAGACCCATTATCACGGCGAGACCGGCGGTATCGAGGTAATTCCGAAGGCGGTGGTTAAGGTCGGTAAGAAGGGCGTGTGGCAGAGTTCGATGACTTTGACTGAGGGGCTGGTCGGCAGGCTGGACTATAATTTCGAGGTGTTCTGCCGGGAAGAGGCTGTTGCCGAGCTTATAGTGAAGGCTTACGGAAGAGGTAATGACGATATTAAAATACTTGAAAAGGTTCATCTTGACGGGGCGGGAGCCAGGGGCCTGGCGAAAAGTCGCCTGGTGCTGAGAGATAAGGCTAAGGCTGAAGTAAGGGGAGAGACCTACGGGAACGCCCCCGGTGCCAGAGGGCACGTCGATTGCATCGAGCTGGTCAACGGGACAGAGGCGGTAGCCATTGCCATACCTATCGTCTCGGTGACCAATGATAAAGCCAAGGTAACTCATGAGGCGGCTATCGGCAGCATAGATAAGAGACAGGTTGAGACACTGATGGCGAGGGGACTGGACGAGGACGAGGCTGTGGATGTCATCGTGAAAGGCATTCTCAAATGACGTCCCGTGCATAGTTTCCCGCCTGATAGAAAAAGGAAAAACCGATTGTTTAAGGTGGGTTGAGGAAGCGACTGAACAGGCAAGCCTGAAAAAAGGATGCCGGAGAAATGTCTTTAGATTTAACCAGGGTAGCCTCACAGGTCGGAGAGATGCTCTCCAGGCTGAAAGCTGACCTCAGCGGGAGGCAGGAGCGGCTCAAGTCTGCCCTGGATACGGTACACAGCCGGTCCGAAGACATTGATAAACTGAGAAGAAAAATTGCCTCCAGCAAGACTACCTGGCTGGTGGCTGACCTTGTTGACGGGCTTGACCCTCACTACCAGGCTTCACCTGCTCCTCCGGATTTTGATGTTATCGCTACTGATGGCTCCCATATTGACGTTGACCGTCACCAGGCGGCAAGGTGCTACCTCATTAATATAGGCGGTGTTGCCCTTCACTACGGTGCCAGTCCCGGTGCTTTCCTGGACAGCACTCCCAGCCTCTATGCCGGTGATGAAGACCTGGTTATTACTCAGCCCGGGGTAAAAGGTAATGAGCGGGTGGTTGAAGGCGCGCTGCTGGGTATCAAGCGTGACCTCGACGAATTCCGCCGGCTTGCCGAACTGGCGGCGGAAGTGCCGCCGGGCGGTTCCGGCCTGGCTCTGGTGGATGGCACCCTTATCCACTGGGGGCTGGAGGGTTATCCCGATTTCGTCGGCGATATTCTGCTTGAAAAAGGATTTCTCAAGTGCTTCGGGCAGTTTAAAGAGCTTAACCGGGACAGGAAGCTGCCGGTTGCCAGCTATATCAGCTATCCCCGCAGTATGGACGTGGTAAACGCCCTGAAAGTGGCGCTCTGTCCGAATGAACCTCTGGATACCGATACTCACTGTAAAAGCTGTGTTTCCAGGGAGTGTGATGCCGTTGCCGGTGTCCGGGACAGGGAGCTTTTCTCAGAGATTCTCGCCGCCGGTGAAAGGTCGGCACTGTTCATTACCCGGTCTAAAATCATCAAACGCTACGGCGAACACCTTGTCCATTTCTTTTACGTCAAGCTGGATGACGAGGTGGCCAGGGTAGAAGTCCCGCAGTGGGTGGCGCTGAATGAAGACCTGCTCAACCTGACACACAGCCTGGTGCTGGACCAGTGCCGGCGGGGGCAGGGATACCCGGTGGCGCTTTCTGAAGCCCATGAGCAGGCGGTAGTTACCGGAGCCGACCGGGAAAATTTCTGGACTCTCGTCGAGTCCTCACTGGTCGAGGAAAAAATGCCCATCTCCACCTCCGCCAAGAGCCGGAGCAAAAGGACAAGGTGGGTTTAGATGCTTTACGTTATCTGTCATTGCGAGCCCCGATTTTGTCGGGGCGAAGCCTCTGGAAATCAGGGGTGTTTAAGAGGGGCTTTGCCCCTCTTAAGAGAAATACCTCGTCACCCTGAGTCCCGATTCGTCGGGACGAAGGGTCTCGGGGAGGGGGAGTGTCTACCTGCATACTAACCACCCAACCCCTAGATTCTTCGTCATCCCGATGAAATCGGGATTCCTCAGAATGACATTTGAGGTAAAGCCCTTGATAAGGGGAAGGGGATAAAGGGGATAGGGTTCTACAGATAATTCAAATAAAACAGCTAAAATACAGAAAGGAGTAAGAATGGCGGTAATAACACAGGATATGAAAGATATCGCAGCAAGGGCAGCGCTCTTTGTACTGGCAACAGCCAGCAAGGACGGTAAGCCGAACGGGGGTCCCATTGGTCTGGCTAAAATCATCTCGGATGACGAAGTCATGCTGGCGGATTGTTTCATGCATAAGACGCGTCAGAACCTGGAGGAAAGCCCGATAGCCGCAGTTACGTTCTGGAATATGAAAGAAGCATACGGATACCAGTTCAAGGGCAAAGCACGGGTGGAAACATCGGGTAAGCTCGTTGAAGAGGCAGACCGGGAGCTAAAAGAAAAAAAGTTCCAGTTTTCTTCTAAGGCGGTGGTAGTGGTCAAGGTAGATGAAATCTATTACGTGGGCCCTGGCAAAGACTCCAGTAAAAACCTGGTTTAGGTAAAGGGCAGCGTTCATATAATTGTTTATATGATATAGTGGGTTCGATTTATAAAACCTTGTCCCCTCGGTCCCCCTCTCCTTGGAAAGGAGAAGGGAGGAGAGATAAAAGAGGGCTGGCGCCCTCTTAGACTCCGGGGGAAAGGAGGCTGAAATGGGAGTTCAGTGGTGGCACTGGGTATTGCTGGGGTTGGGGCTGATTTTGCTTATCGGCGGCCTTGTCTACGGCTTTATGTCGGGGCAGGTGGCTTTTTAACTGGTTATAAATAATTGAGCGAGGGGAAAAAATGGGCACTAAAGGCAGAAAGAACGTAAAGAAACCCAAACAGAAGAAGGACAAGAAACAGGAAGCCAAGAATAAATAGAGTATAAAAATCCTAAATACTAATATCGAAACTCTAAACAAATTCAAATACCAAAACTAAAAACAGCTAAATGATTCGGTTTTGAATCTTGAAATTATAGTTCGTTCAGGATTTAATGCTTAGGATTTAGAATTTTACAAACAGGAGATATTATGGCTGAAGTAACAGACAGGGTGGGTGAGGTTATCGAAGCCAGTACCGCCGATTTCACGGCGCAGTGCTACGAGCTTTATCAATCGCCGCCACTGGGCAGCCTGGTGAAGACAGCCGATGAAGGCGTGGAACTGTACGGCGTTGTCTGCCATGCCGCCACCGCCGGCATCGAGCCGGGGCGGCGCCCGATTGCCCGGGGCAAGGATGAAGCCAGCGAGGAGGAAGTCTACCGCTCCAGTCCCCAGCTTCTGAAGCTACTGCGTACCGAGTTTACCGCTCTGGTGGTGGGCTACGGTGAGGAAGAAAAACTGTTTCACTACCTGCCGCCCAGACCGGCGCGGATTCACAGCTTCGTCTACCAGTGCCGGCCGGAAGAGGTCAAAAATTTCAGCCGGTCTTTTGATTTTTTGAATATTCTTACTGGCGCCCGCCTGCCGGTCTCTTCGGAGGAAATCGTGGCTGCCTCGCTGCGCCGGATGGCAACCGTGCAGGAAGACCCGCATAGTTTCCTGGTGGCGGCGGGCAAGGAGCTTGCCGTTTTGCTTGGCGGCGATTTCAACCGCCTCAAGGCGATTCTGGGGAGGGTAAAAAGTGACTGAAGAAAATGCTGAGAGACTTGGTATCGTCGTCTCCGGTTCTTTAACGAAGGGCGTTGAGGTCAGGCTGGATAGCTCGGCTTCGATTGAGGAGATGGTGGTCGGACGCTACGTGACTATCGAGGGAGATAAAAGGCGGTTCTTCGGTATGATAACCGATATCAGCCTGGGAGTAACCGACCAGCGGCTGACGTTTGCTCCGCCCGATGTATCCGACCCGTTTGTGGCTGAAGTGCTTGCCGGGACCAGCACCTACGGCATCCTGCACGTTACTCCGTACCTTACTATCGGCGGCGGCGTTACCGAGCTTATCGAGGGACCCCAGCCGGTGAAGACTGTGCCCGGTCACTTCTCACTGGTGAAGCTGGCTTCGGAACAGGATATGGAGCTTGTCTTTGGTAAAGAAGATACCGAGAGATTTCACATCGGTAATCCGCTGGATATGGAGACCAAGCTCTGTCTCGACCTGGAGGAATTCGTTAAAAGGTCGAACGGTATCTTCGGTAAGAGCGGTACCGGTAAAACATTCTTTACCCGGATGCTGCTTATAGGGATGCTGCAGAAGAGCAAGGCGGTAAACCTGATTTTTGATATGCATAACGAATATGGCTGGGCGGGCACCAGGGAAGGGGGCCCGCCGGTTAAAGCCCTTAAACAGCTTTTCCCTTCCAATGTCGCCGTGTTTACTCTCGATGAAGAAAGTTCACGCCGGCGCAAGGTCAGCACTGATTTTATTGTTAAGATAGGCTACGATGAGATTACTCCTGAGGACATCTCGATTCTCCGTTCTACCCTGAACATTACCGAGCTGGCTGTGGAAGCGGCCTACCAGTTGCGGAAAATCCTGGGCAAGGACTGGCTTCAGAAGATTTTAGAGCTTGATGATGAAAGTATCGGAGAAATACTTAAAGACGCTAATATTCACGAGAGCACCTTGCAGAGCCTGAAACGCGGTCTCGGTACCATCGGGCGTATGGGATTTATCGTCAAGGACGCTCATGAAGATACCGTAAGGAGTATCCTCAACTATCTTGCCGGCGGCACCAATGTAGTGCTTGAATTCGGGCGTTACCGGGAAATCAGTACCTACCTGCTGGTAGCTAATATGCTCTCCCGCCGTATCTACAATCGTTACCAGCAGCAGACGGAAGAGGCGATAGCTGCCGGTGACGACGCCCTGAAGCCGAAACCCCTGGTGATTACCATTGAAGAGGCGCACAAGTTCCTCAATCCGGAGGTCGCCGGTAAAACCATCTTCGGTACCATTGCCCGGGAGATGCGCAAGTACAATGTTTCTCTGCTGGTTATAGACCAGCGCCCCAGCGGCATAGATGAGGAGGTTATGTCCCAGATGGGGACAAAGATAACCTATCTCCTTGATAATGAGAAAGATGTTGACAGCGTTCTGGCAGGTGTTTCGGGAAAGAGCGAGTTGAAGTCCGTTATCTCTCGGTTGAGCCCGAAGAGACAGGCTATAATATTCGGACATTCGGTGCTGATGCCGGTGACTTTCGAGCCGCGCGAGTACGGGTCGGCTGAGTCTTACAAGGAATTCGCCTCTGCCGATGAGGCTGATATTCAAAAACAGGCTGAGAAAGACAGCGAGGAGCTGTGGGGGTGAAAAGCGAATCACGGAGAAAAAAGGTCGGGCTGGCTCTGGGCAGCGGCGTCGCCAGGGGATTGGCCCATATCGGAGTGCTGGAGGTCCTGGAAAGGGAAAATATCTCCGTTGATATGATTGCCGGTACCAGCGTCGGCGCTCTTATCGGCGCTCTTTATGCTCAGGGCAAGAAAGTCAGTGAGATAAAGGATATGGCTGAGATGGTAGGCTCGAAGAGGCTTAACTTCCTGACCGACCTGACCCTGCCCAAGACCGGACTGATTCGCGGGCGGAAAATTGAAGATACACTGAAGTCGTTTTTCGGCAGTGCAAAATTTGAGGATTTAAAGATACCCTTCGCCTGTGTGGCTACTGACATAGACAGCGGTGAGGAGGTGGTCATAAACAAGGGTTCCATATGGCAGGGAATAAGGGCGAGCATCTCCCTGCCGGTGATACTGGCGGTGGCAAGGTGGAACGGCAGGTATCTGGTCGACGGCGTCCTGGTGAACCCGGTGCCGGTGAATATCCTCAAGACGATGGGGGCGGACTTTACTATAGCGGTTAACGTGATACCTGATAGGAATGTAAAGGATGCCACCGAACCCAATATCTTCGATGTTATTATGCAGACCCTCCACATTGTCGGCTACTACGCGATACACTCCAGCGTTGCCGGGGCTGATGTATTGATTGAACCTCGAGTAGAGCGTATCGCCCTGACCGACCTCCACAGGGTTGACGAGTGTGTTCAACTGGGTAAAGTGGCTGCTGAGGAAGCGCTTTCTGAGATAAAAAGACTTTATACGGCATCCCGTTGACTTTTGTCGCAAGCCGGTGCGGATTTTCTATCAATGACGACTAAAAAAATACCTCACGGAAAGCATTACTCCTCGCCTGAGTCGCTTCTGGCTCGAACCCGAAAGCTGCTGCGCCGGTCCGGACTCAGGGCGAGGAAGGGACTGGGACAGCACTTCCTTGTTGACGAAGAGGTCCTGTCTGCTATTCTCACTGCGGCCCAACTAGCTCCATCGGATATAGTTATCGAGGTGGGTCCGGGACTGGGGGTGCTGACCGGGGAACTGGCGAAGCGGGCGGGCCGGGTAGCCGCCGTTGAGCTTGATGAAAAACTGGCTGAAATTTTGAAGCAAACCCTGTCTTCTTTTAAGAATATTACCATTATTAATGATGACGTGCTGAATGTTAGTCCGGCGGCTTTACTCCGTGAAGCGGAGGTTGAGTCCTCTGCGGGCTACAAGGTGGTGGCTAACCTTCCTTATTACATTACCTCTCCGGTGCTGCGCCGCTTTCTCGAGGCTGAGGTGCAGCCGCAGCTTATGGTGGTGATGGTGCAGAAGGAGGTGGCTGAGGAGATTGCGGCCAAGCCCGGCGAGATGAGCCTGCTCAGCATCGGCGTCCAGCTTTACGGCGAGCCGGAGATAGTTGATTATGTTCCCGCCCGGTGTTTTTACCCGGCGCCGGAGGTTGATTCGGCGCTGCTGAAGGTGGTGCCTTACGCACAGCCGCCTGTCGAAATAGCCGACAGAGAGGGCTTTTTCTCCCTGGTGCGTGCCGGTTTCAGCGCCGCCCGCAAGCAGCTACCCAATTCCCTGGCGCAGGGACTGGCAGTCTCGAAGGCAGAGGCGCTTTCCCTGCTGGAGAGGGCGGGAATCGAACCGAAAAGGCGGGCTGAGACTTTATCTCTTGAGGAGTGGGCACGCCTGTGGCGGGTCCACAACGGGGTGGAGGAATAAGGATGCTGACCGTTCAGGCGCCGGCGAAAATAAACCTTACCCTCGAGGTGCTGGGGAAGCGCGGGGACGGCTTTCACGAAATCCGCAGCGTTATCCAGTCGATAAGTCTTTACGATACGCTTGGTTTTCAGTTGAGCGATGATATTTCTTATAAATCGGATATGCCGGAATGGACTGCGGAAGAGAGCCTTGTATCGAAGGCGGTAAGCCTGCTGCGGGATGCCGCCGGCTGCTCGAAGGGAGCGCATATCGAGGTCGAGGAACGCATTCCCCTGATGTCGGGACTGGGTGGCGACTCAAGCGATGCCGCCGCCGTCCTTCGCGGGCTGAACCTTTTCTGGGGACTGAATTTGCCGGTGGATAATTTACAAAAACTTGCCGGGCGGCTGGGTTCGGATGTCTATTTCTTTCTCTACGGCGGTACGGCTCTGGTCGAGGGCAGGGGCGAGATAGTAACTCCTCTGCCGTCTTTGTCTCCCCTGTGGGTTGTTCTGGCGGTGCCCTCCGTTCCCAGGTTGAAGGGAAAGACAGGGCAGCTCTATGACAGCCTTGAGTCCGGTCACTATACCGATGGGCAGATTACCCGCCGGCTGGTGGATGAGTT
>CAZOUZ010000016.1:0-17643 GCA_964583115.1 uncultured Dehalococcoidales bacterium | reverse complement strand
CTTATGGAGGCGCTCAGGCAGCTTGGAGTCGATTGCAGCTACCGGGAGAAAGATGCCTCCGTTACTGTTAACGGAGGTGCTTTAAAAGGTGGGGTTGCCGGACTGCCCGGAGACATCAGCTCCCAGTTTGTCTCCGCCCTGCTGCTGGTAGCACCGTTTGCTAAAGAGGGCGTACAAATCAGGCTGACCACTCCCCTGGAGTCGCAGTCGTTCGTCCTGATGACTATCGAGTGTCTTAAAGCCTTCGGCATAGAAATCGAACACTCCGGCGACCTCAGGGAGTTCAGGACTTCCCCGCAGAGCTACAAAGCTGCCGGGTACAGAGTGGAGGCGGACTGGTCTTCAGCCTCATACCTCCTGGCTCTGGGGGCGCTCTCCGGTGAGGTAGAGGTGGGGAACCTGAACCCCGATAGCTTGCAGGGCGACCGGGCGATACTGGACTTTTTGCGTGATATGGGAGCGGCGGTTACTGTCGGGAATAATACGATTACCGTGAGAAAAGGGAAGCTGAGAGCGATAGAAGCCGACCTCAACGACTGCATAGACCTGCTGCCGACGATGGCGGTGCTGGCGGCGGCAGCCGAAGGGACTTCGGAACTTACCGGCATCGGGAGAGCCAGGTTGAAGGAGTCGGACCGGGTCTTTGCGGTGGCGGAAAGCTTGAAAAGAATGGGGATAAAGGTTATAGAGGAGAGAGACGGGCTTGTTATTACCGGCTCGCCGGCTAAGGGCGCGGTCATAGATACCCGGGGCGACCACCGTATTGCCATGGCTTTCAGCCTGCCGGGTCTGCTTGCCGGAGAAACGGTTATAGAAAATGCCGAATGCGTCTCAAAAACATATCCCGAATACTGGGATACGCTTAGAAGCATCGGGGGCGAGGTGAATATAAATGAGCAATAGCTATGGAAAACTGTTTACAATAACAAGCTTCGGAGAAAGTCACGGGAGCTGCATCGGCGTCGTTATCGACGGATGCCCCGCCGGCTTACCCGTCGGCGTGCAGGATATCCAGCAGGAGGTGGACAAGAGAAGACCGGCAAGCTCCATATCGACATCAAGGGCTGAAGAAGATAAGGTGGAAATTGTCTCCGGTATCCTGAACGGTTATACTACCGGCGCCCCGGTTACTATGCTGATATGGAACAAGGATGTTGATTCAACCGGATATGAAAAGATAAGATACCTGCTGCGGCCGGGCCATGCCGATTACACGGCTTTCGTGAAATACGGCGGGTCCAATGATTTCAGGGGAGGCGGCAGGTTCTCGGGGAGGGTTACGGCGACTTTCGTTATGGCGGGAGCCGTAGCCAAAAAGCTGCTGGAGCTGATAGGTATCGAGGTCCTGGCTTATACCGTTGAAGTAGGGGGAGTCCAGGCCCAGCCACGGCAATTTGACGAGATTAGAAAGAATATCGAGCGGAATCCCCTGAAGTGCGCCGACCCCAAAGCCGCTAAGGAAATGCTGCGGATAGTCGAGGAGGCTAAAGAGCAAGGCGATAGCATCGGCGGGATTATAGAGGGCACGGCGGTTAATTTGCCGGTCGGTCTTGGAGAGCCGGTTTTCGATTCCCTCGAAGGTGAGCTGGCAAAGGCGCTGTACGCAATTCCGGCGGTAAAAGGAGTCGAGTTCGGCTCCGGCTTCTCCGCTGCCCGGAAGAAAGGCTCGGAGAATAACGACCCCTTCACCATCCGGGACGGTAAGATAATAACCACAACCAATAACGCCGGCGGCATACTCGGCGGTATAAGCAACGGAATGCCGCTGGTGGTCAGGGTTGCCGTCAAGCCGACTCCCTCTATAGCTGCGAAACAGAAGACGGTCAATATCAGTACAATGAAGAACGCCTCCCTGGAGATTAAGGGCAGGCATGACGCCTGTATCGTGCCGAGAGCGGTGCCGGTGGTCGAGGCGATGATAGCGGTAACCCTCTGTGATTTCGCAATAAGGGCTGGAGTTGTCCCGGAGGTTATTGACCGGACATAAAGACAGGACTTGCCTTGGAGGTATTGAAATGGACCTTGAAGAATTGAGGAAAAAAATAGATGAGACCGATGACAGAATAGTCAGGCTGATTGCAGAAAGGGTAAAGATTGCCGAAGAAATCGGCGGAGAGAAAAAGAAACAGGGGAGACAGATTGAGGACTTAAGCAGGGAACAGGTAGTGCTCAGGAACGTCAGAGATGCGGCGAAAAAGGAAAATCTGAGCCCGGAGGACGTGGAAAACATTTACCGCCAGATAATATCCGTGTCCAAAAATATGGAGGGGATAATGGTCGCCTTTCAGGGGGAAAGAGGTGCCTACAGCGAAGAGGCTGCCTTCCAGTTTTTCGGCTCCTCAATCCAGGTAAAACCCTGCGAAAGCGTTGATGATGTCTTTGAGGCTGTGGAAAGGGAGGAAACCCAGTTCGGCATCGTTCCCATCGAGAACTCGCTGGAGGGGAGTATAACCCGGTCTTATGATATGCTTCTGGACTCAAGCCTGAAAGTGTGCGGTGAAACGAGGCTCCGGGTAGTCCACTGTCTTATAGCCGGTCAGGGAATGAGCCTGGACTCGGTGAAAAAGGTCTACTCTCACCCCCAGGCACTCGGGCAGTGCCAGGCTTTTCTCGGACATCTCAATGCCGAGCTGATTCCGACCTACGATACTGCGGGCAGCGTGAAAATAATTAAGGAGAAGGGAATAGCCGGCGGCGCCGCCGTTGCCAGCGCCAGAGCCGCTGAAATCTATGAAATGCAGGTTCTTGCCAGGGGGATAGAGGATAACCAGAATAATTACACCAGATTTTTCATTCTGTCCGGCCAGGATGTTCCGCCGTCGGGGAATGACAAGACCTCGATAGTCTTTTCGGTAAAGCATGAGCCGGGAGCGCTTTATAGATTTCTCGAGCTTCTTTCTTCGAGAGGAGTAAACCTGACAAAAATTGAGTCCAGGCCGACAAAGCAAAAACCCTGGGAGTACAACTTTTACCTTGATTTTGAAGGGCACCGTGAAGATGAGGAAGTCAGGCAGGCCCTGAAGGAACTGGAGAAGATGGCGCTGTTTCTCAAGGTGCTGGGCTCCTATCCCGGGGCAAAGGAGAAGCTGTAAAGGCGTACAGATGAAAATAGCGATTATCGGCGGCTCGGGAAAGATGGGCAGGTGGTTCGCCGGGCTCCTCTTAAAAGAAGGCAAAGAAGTTATAGTTCACGGAAGGGATGAAAAGAGGCTGCGGGAAGTCGGGCGGCTGCTTAGTGTCGAAGCTACAACGAGTATTCCGCAGGCGGTTGAGGGGGCAGACGTGGTTTTAGTCTCGGTACCGATAGACAGCTTCGAGGAAGTGGTGAAGCATTTGCAGCCCCATTTGAGTTACGGGCAGATTGTCATCGATATCACGTCGGTAAAGGTGCTGCCGGTGGAGATAATGCACCGGTATCTGGCAGGCGGGACGGTGCTGGGGACTCATCCGGTCTTCGGTCCCGGCGCCAAGAGCGTCCGCAATCAGAACTTCGTCCTTACTCCGACGGATGATAACGAGGCAGCCCTGGCTGAAAAAGTAAGTCGGTACCTCGGGGAAAAGGGCGCCAGGGTAACTTTGATGTCTCCGCAGGAGCATGACGAAATGATGGCGGTTGTCCTGGGGCTTTCACACTTTATCGCTATAGCTTCGGCAGATGTGCTGCTCGGCTTTGACCAGATGGAAAGGATGAAGGCAATCGGCGGACCGACCTATAAAGTGCTGCTGACATTAGCCGAGAGCGTTATCACCGAAGACCCGGAGCTTTACGCTTCCATACAGATGAACCTGCCGAGAATGGCGGAAATGGAAGAACTGTTTCAGAGAAGCTCGGAAGTATGGGCTGAAATAGTCAAAAACAAGGACAGGCAGGAGTTCACCAAGAGGATGAATGCCCTGAAAGATAGACTTCAAAATACCGACCCTGAATTCGGCAGGTCTTACGAAGATATGTACAAGCTCCTTGACGAAAAGTAATATTCGTAAGGCGGGTTCCCGGTGTATAGAAGCCGGAGCAGCGGACTGCCTGCCGGAACACATTTAGAAGAAATTATAATGCCTGTTTACCGGGTCTAATTTTTTCCAAGGGTTACAAAGAGGGTAGCCCTGGCTTTATTCCGCATCTTCGGCATGCCCATTGCTTTCTTAAGAAGTTTGGGGCTGATTCCTTCCGCGAGCGGTTTTTCTCCGACGTCTTCTATCTCGGGAATATCTCTAAACATGCTCAAGACGGTTGATAGCGTTGTGGCTTTATTCAGGGAGAGTGTCATAACGGTCCCTTCTTCCCATGCTCCCACCATTTGCATTACGCGGGACTGAAGCCTCTCCTCAGCGAGGCCGGCGAACCTCATCAACTGACTGGCATCGACAGGGGGAGACAGAACAAGCTGTACCTCCTCAACTACCGAGCCTGAGTCTTCACGCATCGTTGCATCCAGTATGTCTTCATATCTAAAATGTTCTTTTGCCCGTATGCTTTCGCTGATTGCCACATGCCCGCTGTGGACCTGCCTGATGGCTTCCGTAAGCTCCTCGCGCCTTATGTCTTTGAGCAGATAACCCCTGGCGCCTGCCTCCATTGCCTGGTTAAGGTATTCGTCATACAGCGTCAGCATTATAACATTGCATTCGGGGTATTCCTGTTTTAGCTGCCGGGTAAGTTCGATTCCGTCAACCCCCGGCATTTTTATGTCCATCAGGATAATATCCGGAGAGAGCATTTCTACCTGCAGGAGTGCTTCCTCACTGTTAGCACCCTGTCCCACAAGCTCCATCCCCTTCTCATCACCAAGCAGGCGGCCTATTCCCTCGCGTACCACCTGATGGTCATCTACTACCAGAATCTGAATAGCTTCTTCCATTTTCTACTCGCTTTCTATTAGCCTCCGAATTAATATCGGCTAACATCGGTGCAAATTAATCTAACTCTTTAAGGAGCCACTCGGAAAGTTCCGGGGGGTTAAAACCAACATCCAAAAGGGTTCATATTATCGAACTTTCAGCCATACGGGTGCAGCCCGGTTTAAATTGCCGTGTAGCCTTATGAGCAATACCGGACGGTTAAATCAGCCTTCTTTTATAAGCTTCCGATACCGCACCGGAACGGTTATGAGCGTTCAATTTTTCAAAGAT
Organism: uncultured Dehalococcoidales bacterium; assembly: GCA_964583115.1. Classification (GTDB taxonomy): domain Bacteria; phylum Chloroflexota; class Dehalococcoidia; order Dehalococcoidales; family UBA2162; genus CAYVOV01. The sequence goes on along the minus strand of CAZOUZ010000016.1, from coordinate 12,513 downwards.
AATGCGCACGCTCCTCTTTACAGATGCCTGGCTTAGAAATAGCTGTTCGGCGATTTCTTTTGTAGTTACGCCTTCGGCAATCAGGCGGAGAATATTCAGCTCTCGTTCTGAAAGATAAGCGCGCTGTTTATCAGTGACCTGGGAAATCAGTTCGGGTAGTTGTTCCTTATCAAGGGACAGGCTAAGTGTCGAACGCCCATCGTGAATTGCCCGGATAGCTCTTATAAGCTCGTCTCTCTCGATGTCTTTAAGCAGGTAACCCACTGCTCCGGCTTCTATCGCCTGAGTAAGGTATTCGTCATACAGAGTGAGCATAATTACATTGCAGGCCGGATGTTCTTCTTTCAGTCGCCGGGTAAGAGAAATACCGTCCCCTCCGGGCATCTTGATGTCCATCAGGACTACCTCGGGGGAGAGAGTCTCCACCTGAGTGAGCACTTCCTGAACTTCAGCGGCTTCCCCGACAACTTTGAAGTCTGTCTCAAGCTCCAGCATGCGTCTCAGTCCCTCGCGGACAACGCGGTGGTCATCAACCAGAAGTATATTGATAGTATCCATTTATCTTCCCTCCACAGGAATTTGAATAGGAAGGCTTACCGATATGGTAGTACCCTTCCCTTCGCTTGTTTTAATATAAATTTCGCCTCCCAGCATATCTATTCTCTGCTTCATACCCAGTAAGCCCAGGTGTCCTACCGATATAGCGCTATCCAGCGTGCTGGAAAGGTTGAAGCCCTGGCCGTTATCGCGAATTTCAACAAGCAGTTTGTCTTCCTTGAACTCTACCTTTAAATTCACTCTGGTAGCATTGGCGTGCTTACGGACGTTGGCAAGAGCTTCCTGCACAACCCGGTAGGTGGTTATCTCCGTGCTCGACTGTAGCCGGTACGGCTCACCTGCCTGAGTATATCTATAAATCACACCATTGGTCTTATAATCATCGAGGCTCTTCTTCAGGGCGTGAGTAAGCCCGAGTTCGTCCAGGGCGGGTGGTCGCAAGCCGATGACGACCCGGCGCAGCTCTCTCAGGCTTCTTGTAACCGTCTGCTCCATATCGGAAAGCTCGATTCTTGCCTTTTCAGCCTCTTCCGGCGGCAGAGATTGTCTGAATGCCTGCATTCCGTAAGAGGCTGCTACAAGCCATTGGGCGACACTATCGTGCAGGTCAATGGAAATCCTGTTTCTTTCTTCTTCCTGAGCCAGGACTACCTGCCCCAGAAGCTGCTCCACCTGAAGCTGCTGGCTTCGGAGGCTATCGAGCATGCGGGCGTTTTCCAAGGCTACAGCGGCTTCATTAGCCATTGTCATAAGCAGGTCCGCTTCTTCATCCGTGTACGGAGAGCCCGACTGTTTTTCACTCAATGCCAGGATGCCGATGAGATTGCCCTTGCTTCTTATCGGGCAGAGCAGCTCTACCCCCAGAGCATTGATAGCGATTCTTTCCATCTCCCATAAGCCCTTGAGCTGCGGCAGGACGTCGACAAGAGACTGGCGGAAGGCTTTCCCTTCATTTTCAAGCCAGGCCACTATCGGATTATCGCTGGCAAGGCTTAATTTAGGCAGCGGCTCGTCACCGTCGGGCCTCTTTATAAACCGGGTTTTGAAGTCGCCGGTGCCGCTTTCGGGGAATAGCAGCGATGCCTGTTTAACGTGCATTGCGTTTATAGCCGGGTCAAGTATGCTCTGGGCAAGTTCTTTCAGGTCGAGAACGTTGCTTATCTCGTCGGAGAAGTGAAGAAGCATCTGGCGGTAGTCATAAGTTTCACGGTAAAAAATGCGGTCAATCCACTTCTGAATAAAGTTCCTCAAGGGATTGAACAACAGAGCGGCGATAAGGGCAAAGCCGAAAGCAATCGCCAGACTGCTGTAGCCCAGCCAGTCCTGGAAAAATATTTGCAGCGTGAATAGCAAGAGCAGGTAAAAAGTCGTCAGGAAAATGGTCAAGGTCGAATATACCACGCCTTTTCTTACTACAAGCTTTATGTCAAGAAGATTGTACTTCCTTATTGCGTAGGCGATTATGAGGGCGTTAAGCAGGCTGCCGATATGGTCTAAAGGGAGTCCGGACAGGGAGGGTATAAGGTTTGTATAGGCAAGGAGCATTAAAATACTCCAGCCGGATATCAGGTAGGCAGTCCTGTTACGCTCTACACGGTCAAAAGGGTTACGGTATTTCTTCACCAGTGCAATCAGGCCTGCTCCGATGTAAGTAGCGCTTAAAATACCGACAAGGTAGAACGGGGCTCCGAGATTGTTATAGAGGACCCCGTCAACGACATAGGCATATTCTACGATATAGCCTTTCAGGCATAGCACGGTAAACAAGACAAGACAGGCATAACCGATATACACTCCCGGTCCGGCAGGTTTGTCGGAATAAGCCCGGATGAAGTGGTAATAGGTAATCAGGGTCCATATTAGAGCAGTGAATGTAAGTTCGTTCCACAGTAATGCCTGTTGTGGAACAACATTGAGATGGAGAAAGAAGGAAATAAAGCTCCAGGTGGCGGCAACGGCAACGTAGAAAGCGAAGAGCCTGTTAGCTCTTTTGCCGATGGACGGGAGCGTCCATACAAGAATACAAATGTATGTCAGACAGGTGATGAGCGGGATAAAAGTCCATGCATTCACTACTATTCCTCTTGACCTGATAGTCTAACCTAAATCTATCATATAATCATAAAGATACGTGTAAAGATACTAAAGGTTTCATAAAGGTTTCATAAAGGTTTCATAAAGAATAGCCAAACAGGTATCGCAAAGGGAAACCGGCTCCGGTAAGCCGGATGGAAATCCGGCTGTTTGAATGCGGTAAGGCTTCGGAGTTAACGGGTATAAGGCTGAATACCTAATCCAGTATCCTATAGTTTCCGGAGTGAATAAATGAGCCATTAGTACCTTTTGCTCTAGATAATTGGTACTAGCCGTCCTTATCCGGGGGTGCTCCTTAGAGTGAGGGCGCCCGGGAAGGCGGCGTATTTACCCGGCGGGCAGGGGGTATGCATTTGCCGCTACCGACTTGAGGTATTTGCTAGGAATTCTATAGTGCTGTTGCTCGGGTTGAGGTGGGGAGGGGTTAATTGGGTCAGGTCGCTGCCGGAGCGCTGCTGCTTTTGCTTGTAGAAGCGGAAAGTGTTCTTAGGGAGGATAGTGACCTCCAGGGGACGGAGGCCGGTAAAATCTTCCAGTTCCGCATAAGGAGTATCGAGTTTTTTGAGCGCATTGTGGACGCGGGCAGCTACCTGTTCAGCGGTAATATCTTCTTCCGTTTCCCTGATTTCGATGTACAGGTGCAGGACAGGTTTATTGTTGATTTCTTTACGCACTGTCCAGTTGGCGTAAGATAACCCGGTATTTTCTATTGCCTGCCAGATTACCTTTTCCGAAAGCCGCGTAAAACCGGCGATGTCAATCTGGTCATCTACCCGTGAGAGGAAGAGCATCTGGGGTATTTCCACGTTTAATGTTTCATTGCGTAAGGATATAATCTCAATTAGATGTCCCAGCCTGTACCTGACAAAGGGACCGCCGTGCAGGCTGGTGATTACAAGCTCGTAGTTGCCCGGCTTGACCTCGTCGAGCAGCAGAGTTGATGGCTGGTAGGCGGGATTTTCCCGCGACCTGATGCTCTCTTCCTCAGGAATGAACTCGAAGAAATTGAGGTTGGGTATAAAAGTCATACCCTGGTGGTCCCAGAGCTGCATTGCAATCACTACCGCCTCGGTGCAGCCGTGAAATTCCAGTGGCTCCACTCCCCACATATCCTTGATTTTCTCTTTATATATGGAACTGTCTATACCGAAGGTGATTATGCCCTTGGGTGACCACAGGTCTTTGGGTAATAGGGAACGGTGGGCTAACCGGCTCTTCACCAGCCCTCTTGCCAGGCGCAGGGCTGCTTTCGGACTTTTCAGAATCGACATTAAGTGGGTGTCATTACTCTTTTGACTGAAGCGCTCCCCTATCGCTACGGCAACACTCGACATAGCCAGGAAGACATCCAGACCTTCTGATAAAGCCAGCTCAAAACCACGGCTGATTCTCTGCTCGAACGATTCTTTCTCGGCTTCGTCCACCGTCGGCATAAAATCGAGAATATCGTAGGGGAAGACACGTGCCATCGTACCCGTTGCGTAGGGTGGGGGCGCCATTCCGTAGAGGGCTTTATCGCGTTCTTTAAAGACGATTTCATTCCTCTGCCGGCAGCCGCAGAAAAAGACCAGTGCCAGTAAAAGCGACCTTATCTCCCTGAGCTGTGCGGCGGTAACCGGAGCCCATCGGAAAGGATATTCTCCGGATTTGCCCGAGGTATACTGCCAGAGGGCCGGTTTATCCGGCAGAGCGTCCTCTTTCTTGTCGAGGAGGTAAGGGGCGTAGTCTTCATAGTTGGTAAAGGGAACATTCTTACGGAACTCTTCCTGGTTAGCCGGGATAGCGCCGTTCAGGACGTAGCGTCCGAGTTCGCATTTCCTTAGCAGCTCAAGCTGTTCCAGGAGGAGCCGCTGCTGAATCCTCATAAAGTCATCTATGCTCAGGTCGATAAAACCGCAGCACCTCTGCCATAGTTCGTCGTTTTTGCCTTCTTTAAACAGTTCGGTTTCCGTTGACATCTCTCTACCCTGCTGAAATCTATGTCCTGTGTTCAGGCTTGTTTTATCGAGTTAATAAACGCCGTTATACTCTGTCGGTTCGGTAGAAGCATCGGCGTAATTTTTTTGTAGCTATTGTAATCGTCAAACATTCTTACGAAGAAAAACTTGTCCTGTATCACCACCAGTACTATGTCAAGTAGAATAAATACCGGCGTGGCAATAAGCAGCAAATATGAGTGTGAAATCAGGATGAGTGAAAGCAGGACAAGGGTGAAAAAGAGTACTCCGGGATGTCGTACCAGGGTATATAGCCTGTTTCTTACCAGCTTGTCGCCGGCACCGCTGGCGATATATGTCTTCCTGAAGGGGAGGTTAATAAACAGGGCATAGATGAAAATAACGAATGCCGTGCCAAACAATATCCACCCCACTCCGACAGACCAGAGAGGTAATGGCAGCGTGTTTGACTGAAGAGACAGCATCACCAGCGCGTAGACAAGCAGAATGCTGCCGGCACTCCAGATGATAGGTTTTGCCCGGGGTATCTTTTTTATGGCGACGATATCAAAAAGGTGGATTACTAAGAATCCCAAGGAACCTACGGCTATATAAATCATAGTCTCATTCGCACTTGATTCTTATTAGAATCAAGTGTAACAAAGATAATACTTGCTCTTTAGCCAATTGTCAAGCGCATTGCAGGTTAGCGGCAGACAACCCGTCACTTTTGTGGCTTTACCGTGACAACGGATTAGCCGGCTGGAGACGCTACAGAGCCCTGCCGGGTGCCTGTTGTCGATTATTTCAAAGTTACCTGTAGTTTTCTGCTGGGGTTGATTCCCAGTCTGGGAAGAAGCTCGAACTTATCGCCGGAGTCGGAGGCCACTCTATTTAACGCCGGTGCCTCCTCCACCTTTTCAACCTCGGCCATATTGGCCAGTTCGATTGCCAGATTGGCGGGCATTCTCGTATTTGCCCGGATAGTAATAACGGTGCCCTTGTCCCAGGAACCGGTTGTGCAGAGTATGCTTTCAAAACTGCCCTGAAGGAGCTGCCCGAGCTGGCTTATAAAGCTGAACAGCGCCGCCGCATCGGCCGGGGGCGGTATTATAAGCTCAACTATCTCTTCCGGTCCTTCGTCTAAATGCTTCAGGTGATAGCTGTTCCGATAGACCTGCTTGATTGTTTTTCTAAATTCCGTGCCTGTCGTATTTTTCAAAAGAAAGCCGTCCGCTCCCGCATTGAAAAAAGCTTCACCGTGCTGGGTCGATTCGGCCAGGACTATAACGTCGATGTTGGAACCCGGCCGGCTTCTTTTTATATTTTTAATGGCTTCAGCCAGACCTGTTCCCGGTAACTGGTTGTCCAGAATAACGATGTCAGGGACAAGCCTTGCTATTTGAAAGGAGGCTTCCTCAACAGATGCGCAATCGCTGATAACCTCCATATCTTCTTCCTGCTCAAGCAGGCTTCTTACTCCGCGACGGATAAGCTCCTGGTCGCTGATTAAGAGGATTTTGATTTCTTCCACTGACCCTACCTTCCCTTATTCCGCCGGTACAACTCGCTATTTAAAACCCGGTAAATTTGGATAAAGCCGTTTGTGTAAACGGGCAAAAAGATGAATACCAGATGTAGTATCCTACAGCCGCGGGAGCGATTAAATAAGCCATTAGTACCCCTTAGAGCTAGCCAATTAGTACTAACTGCATAAATCCGGGTAACCTTCGGTGGGAGGGTGTGCGGAGTCAGGCGTTCTCAGTTCCTATTTACGGTAATCTCGGGTAACCGGAGTTCTTCGGCTGAAATCCAGCCGTGACGTATCGCCAGGACGACAGCATGAGCTCTGTCATTGGCGTTCAGCTTGCGCAATATGTTACTGACGTGATTTTTCGCCGTCTGCTCACTGATTTGCAGAATAGAGGCGATTTGCTTGTTTGAATTGCCGTCGGCGATATGGTTTAGGATTTCCGTTTCCCTCGAGGTAAGGGGTGCAACTAAAGTATCCAGGGTTTTTTCGTTATTATTGTGCATAATCTGGAACTGGGTTAATACATGCTTGGCTACCTTGGGGCGAGCCAGGATACTATCGTTTATCGGACACCTCCCGCATGATACCTGTCTTATTGTCCAGATTAATTCCTCGGCAGTTACGCTCTTGTCCAGATAGGCTACGGCCCCGGCTTTAATAACCTCGAAAAGCTGCTCATCGTCAAGATTGAAGGCCAGCATTATTATCTTGGTCGTCGGGTAATGCAGTGTAATTCTGCGTGCCAGATTAAGCCCCTTCAGGGACGGGTAGTCGATATCGAGTAATAATATATTGGGAGATTGAGCTTCGATTAGCGACATCAGGTCTTCATTCGGAGTGCTGTCTTTCACCTCGATGTCAAGCTGCCTTGACAGGACATGGCAAATGCCGACCCTGAAAAGTGCCTGTTTATCGGCAACGGCTACTACTATCCTGTCCATCAAGTCCTCTCAGTTGATAAATTTAAGTAGATAAAAGGCTTCATAGTGCCCAAATACGACAACTGGCTATATTATATGCCTTGTATATGCCAAGTGTCAATAGCTGTGGCCTATCCGGGGACAATATCCTTCCCCGTTGCAATTATTTGCTCTGGTTGACAGATTTTATGTGAACCTGTATTCTAACATTAATTTAGTATGTCCGGAGTTTCCGGGGACAGGAATATAGATGTACCTTAGAAGGAGGGTCTCACTCGAAGGGACTATTAGGCGAGTTTCATTACTATGTGAAATCACTCCTTTGCAGTATTGCTTATGGAAACGGCAAGGGATATAATTATGCGGGGTGTTTTAAGTAATTTTCATTTGCCATTTGGCAAATGAACTACGTTCAGAGGTTATTAATAAGGCAGGTCGTTTATATGTTAAAGTCACTCGGTCAGCGATTTGGTAATAGAAAGCAAAAATCAAAAAAGCTGTGGGACAGAGAGTTTGATATTGTTGCCGAAGGACTGGATGAAAAACAGGTGATTGATTTTATCGATAACCTGATTGCCCGGCGTGGTGATTCAAAAGAAGTCCCCACTGATGCGCTAAACTCCCTTATTGAGAGGGCGGTGGCGGATGCGGAACAGATTGTGTCCGGTATTAAAGCGAAAGCCCAGGATGAGGCTGTAAAAATAATAGACCAGGCAAGGCAAGGGGCTGACGATATAAGAGGGAAGACCGAACTAGCGGTCGAAAAAGAGGCGGGGGAGATTATATCGGCACTGAATAAAAATTCAAAAGCTGCTGATGCCGAGGCGAAACAGAAAACAAAGCTATTTCTTATGCGGGTAAGAGGAGAAATAGAGAAAGAGATAAGGAAAGAGTATAAGGAAGCCCATTCACGGCTTCTCTATTCACTGCTGGGGAACTCTGATGAACCCGCGGCTGCTATCAAGCCTATAGCTCCTCCCAAGATAGAAATTGAAGAGGTGCCTGATGTTGTTTCAAGAGAGAAAACTGAGCAGCCGGTCCAGTTAAAGGAGGAGCCTGAGGAGGATGTAGAGGGTAAAGAGGCGGAGAAGGAAGCCAAACTGGCTGCCAGGGAACAGGATGAGAAAGAGGCTGAGGAAGCCAGGGAAGCTAAAGAGGCGGAGAAGCAGGAACAGAAAGGAATGACGCTGGGGGCCAGGTTTAGTGCTTTAAGAGATAAGTTAAACGATAAGTTGAGTCAGCCGATTGGAGGCACGAAAGAGGTTGCTGCTCCCAAGCCGGCGGCAGTGAATAGGGAGGAACCTGAAAAGCAGGCTGAGGAGGAGGCGAAGCTGGCTGCAAGGGAACAGGCTGAGAGAGAGGCTGAGGAGGCCAGGGAAGCTAAAGAGGCGGAAAAGCAGGAACAGAAAGGAATGACGCTGGTAGCCAGGTTAAGCGCTTTTAGAGATAAGTTGAACGATAAGCTGAGTCAGCCGATAGGTGCTAAGGGGAGTGTTGCTGTTCCTAAACCGGTAGAGATTAAAAAGGAAGAGCCGGTAGAGCAGATAATCGATGAAGAGATACCTTCCAAAGAGGAGGCGGGAAAATCCTTGCAGGAAAAAACAGAGGAGCTTATGGATTTGGCGTATTCTGAGGAAAATTCGGAATTGCCTCCACAACCTGTAGAGGAGACTGTAGAGGAAATACAGGAGGAGCCTATCCCGGAGGAGAAGCCGGAGCCGCCTGTCCCGGCTGTGGAAGACGCCGCTGCAACCGGGCAAACGGAGGCAGGTACCGGGGAGCTTCCCGAGCAGGCTGAAAAGAGCAGAGAACCGGAGAGAGTCGAATCACTCCCTGCCCTGTCAAAGCTTGATGAAGAGGCGCTTTACACCGGTGAAATAGAATTGACGGTAACGGTACCGGTCAATCTTGTAGCTGTGTCCAAACTGTACAACTACTTGCAGACGATGCCTGACCTGAAGGTTCTCTATACGAGGGGTTCCTGGGACAGGGGCACGGCAATAATGGTTTCCCTGGATAAGCCGCTTCCGTTAATCGGCATGATATCGAAGATACCCGGCATAGATGTAGCGATTGATTCTCTTCAGGATGATTCTACAATAAAAGGAGCGTCGGCCTCATTACTCGGGGCGAAGAAAGAAGAATTAAAAAGAATCACTCTGGTCTTGAAGGAACGATAATCCGAATGGATTTGGCTGTTTGCAGTCCTGCAAAGGCTGGAGATATGTATATAGATAACTCGATTACTGTGAGGAGAGAGGGGAAATGGAGTCAGCTCAGATAAGAACTTCGGAGCCATCGATAAAAGACCTGGGGCAGATGCTGGTTGAGGCAAAGCTGATTACCGATGAGCAGCTAAAAAGCATCAGGAGCATACAGGCGAAAAGCGGAGAAAAGATTGAGCGTATCCTGTTGCAGGAAAGACTGATTACCCCGCAGCAGCTTGCCTTTTTTATAAGCCTGCAACTGCGGGTACCCTTTGTCAACTTGAGGAAAGAGGGAGTCCGCCCCAACGCAGTGGCGTTAATTCCCGAGCCGCTAGCCAGAAAATACGGGGTTATTCCTATAGATGTTACCGACGGCACACTGGTATTGGCAATGGAAGACCCGAGGGACATTCAGTCTATTGAAGAACTGGCGACCATAACCAGGAAGAGGATTGAGCCGGTGCTCAGCACATTTCAGGACATTCAGGAAATGATTGACCTCAACTACAGGGTCGGCGGCGAAATCGAGGAACAGTTAAGCCAGATTCCCACCCGCTACCAGAGAGTAAGGGTGGCAGAGACACGGGTTTCCGCCGAGGCGATTGCCCAGGCACCTGTAGTCCGCGCTATAGACCTTCTCATAAAGCAGGCAGTAAGAGACCGTGCCTCTGACGTGCATATCGAACCTCAGGAAGACAGGCTGCGAATCCGCTATCGCATCGATGGTATTTTACACGAAGTTATGTCCCTGCCCTTGAGCGTTCATCCGCCGCTGGTCTCACGTGTAAAGATTATGGCGGGACTGAATATTGCCGAGCGCCGCCGCCCTCAGGACGGTCAGATTACGTTCGATATGGGAGACAGGGATATCGATATCCGGGTGGCTACTACCAGTACCGTGTACGGAGAAATGATAGTACTCCGAATCCTGGACAAGACCTTTGCTTTTCTCCCCCTGGCGGACATAGGCTTTCTGCCCAATACGCTGGATACCTACATGAAAATGGTGAAAACGCCGTTCGGTATGATACTTATCAGCGGCCCTACCGGCTCCGGGAAAACCACTACCCAGTACGCTACGGTCAACCAGATTGATAATGTCGGGCGGAATATCCTGACTATTGAAGACCCGGTGGAATACCGGTTTAATAATATCAGCCAGATGCAGGTCAGCCCGGCTACCGGGCTGACCTTTGCTACCGGCCTCAGAGCTGCGATGAGGCTTGACCCCGATGTAATCCTGGTCGGTGAGATACGTGATACGGAGACAGCTCTGATAGCCACGCAGGCTTCACTTACCGGCCACCTTGTGCTTTCCTCGGTCCACGCCAACGATACTGTGAGCACTCTCTACCGAATGATAGACCTGGGAGTAGAGCCGTTTCTTATTGCTTCAGCGGTAATCGGGATTACAGCTCAGCGTATGGTTCGCCGTATTTGCCCATACTGTTCCCGGCCCACAAAAGTCAGTCCTGACGAGCAACTCGCCTACGAAGAGGAGATGAATGAGAAGCGCTCTGAGTTCCTCATCGGCGCCGGTTGTAATTTCTGCGCCAATACCGGCTACCTGGGGCGGACCGGAATATTTGAGGTCCTTGTAATAAGCGAGGCAATAAGAAGAATGGTCTTAAGCGGCGCCGGTTCCGATGATATTCGCAACCAGGCTACTAAAGAGGGCACCGTATTATTGTGGCATGACGGTATGGTAAAGGTTAAGGAGGGTATGACCACTCCTTATGAAATTATACGTAACGTTTACTCAATCGGCTAGGGGGGATAATGGCAAGTACAATTGAAGCCTCTGCAAAAAATCAGAAGGTTATTGCTTATCGGTATGAGGCTACGACTATCCAGGGCAAGGTGGTCAAGGGCACCATTAAAGCTCCTGGTGAGATTGAGGCCGAACGTATGCTAATCACCCAGGGCTATACTCCGACAAATATAGAGCTAATACCTTCTATGTGGAGCCTCGAAGAGGCTTTACCTACTCTTTTCCGGGTTAAACCTAGAGATGTGATTATCTTCTCTCGCCAGCTTGCCACTCTTCTCAGGTCGGGTATTTCGCTCCTGCCGTCTCTTGAGATTCTTTCCGGACAGGTAACCAGCAGCCGGGCATTTAAAAAGGTTATGGAGGCAATTGTTAATGACCTGCGTTCCGGCGGCTCTTTTACTCAGGCTATTTCCAAACAGCCGAAGGCTTTTAACGAAATCTATTGCAGAACGGTTAGTGTCGGAGAGCAGACCGGGAATATGGAGATGGTTCTGAACCAGATGGCGGACTATCTGGAAAAGCAGGGTGAAGCGACTAAAAAAGCGGGAAAGGCTTTAACCTATCCGATGATGATTCTCGGCGTTGGTGTGGTGGTGGTTATTATCATGATGACGGTGGTTATGCCGCAAATGATGAATATGTTTATAAATATGGGCGTTGAACTGCCGCTGCCGACGAGGATACTGATTGCTACATCTAATGTTCTGACCAGCTATCCGCTTTATTTCCTGATAGCTGCGGCGTTTTTAACCGCTGTGGTACTCTGGTTGGTAAAACAGCCCCGGGGAAGGCGTTTTCTTGATAGAGCACGGCTGTCAGCTCCTTTAATCGGGTCGCCTACGCTTCTTGGTGAACTGTCCCGTTTTGCCAGGACTATGTCAATGCTGGTCACGGCTGGACTAAGCCTTCAGGAAATAATGCAGCTATTACCTCAGTCCAGCAATAACAGGTACATCCGTGATGCTTTGAATCAGGTTAACGAAGGACTTATCCTGGGGGAAGGACTGTCTGAGCCGATGTCACGCATCGATATATTCCCGCCTCTTCTGATTCAGATGGTAGCCGTAGGCGAAGAAAGTAATACCCTGGATTTTGCCATGGGAGTCGTCGCTGATTTCTATGAAGTAACCGCAGAAGAGAAGATGAATACCTTAATAGGCCTGATAGGCCCAATAAGTACCATGGGTATTGCCCTATTTGTCGGCTTCATTGCCATAGCAATACTCATGCCGATGTATACTCTTACCTCGGTCTTCTAGTTATGGCGGTCGATAATATTATGAAAAATATTTGCGAAAAGCAGTCGGATATAATGATTATCGGGAATGAAGACTGCTCGATGTTAATGAAATGATGTATCCCTTACCGGAGATTAGACTTGAGAATATCGGGGAGAAATGTTATGGATGAAACCGGAGACGTTGAACAGGTAAATCCACAGGAGAGTCCAGAGGTAAGTCCGCAAGACGAGCGGGCTGCCAGACAGAGAGCG
>CAZOUZ010000015.1:0-17670 GCA_964583115.1 uncultured Dehalococcoidales bacterium | reverse complement strand
CAGGTATTCCAGCTCTTTTCTCTTGAAAAGGTGAGCAACGCCGTCACCACAGGCTACGGTGGGAGTTTCTTCGGCAAGCAAATCGGAAAGTGTTTTTTGCCCGGACGGCAGGTGGGCGTTCAGTACCCTGAGTTCACCTTTTAGAGATTCCTGGAGAATTTTTTCATAAGGCAGTTCGTCATTCATTTGACTCTTTCTGCTCAAGAATTACTTTCACCCGTTTCAAGCGTGCTTTTTCTTCCCGGTCTCTTTCTTCGAACTTCATATAGAGGAATCTTATCGTTGCTTCCAGATTGGGGATTACAAGGTACTCAAGGGCGTTGACTATTCTCTTTGTCCTGTTTATTTCCTTGCCCAGGATTTCCAGGGTGCTCTGGAGCTCGGCAAGGGCGACAATGGCTTCAAGGCATTTCTGAGCTTTTTCAGCCGTCTGGTCCAGCCATGAAGAGGTATCAATCAGGCTATACCCTGCCGCCTGCTCAGCCCCTCTCAACTCGAAGGAAGGGACTCTGGCTCCGGCTACATTCCTTGAGCCGGTGACGATTTCCAGGTCTTTTTCCGTGGCGACCAGCTCCTTTTCCAGGGCAAGGTAACCGTGATACCCGGAAGCGACCGATAATGCCTTATAAGCCTCGGTGAACTGGTCGACAAGCTCCCTCTTAGCCTCTACCGTCTCCCTGGCAAGTTGCAGGAATTCCATAACCAGTATTGACAGCCTGTCTTTTAATATCTTCCTTATCTTGGAGGCTAATACGAGACGCCGCCTCAGTTTTATCAGCTCAATCTTTGTCGGTCTAACTGCAATCAGTTTCGCCATTTATCCGGCTCTTAAGCACCCTCTCTGTATTTGGGCAGGTATTTTTTAATCAGTTCTTCACTGACCAGCTTCAGGTCTTCCTCGGGTAACGCCGAGAATAATCTCCAGCCTATATCAAGAGTTTCCTCCACAGTCCTTTTTTCAGCTTCACCCTGGGCGATGAATTCGTTCTCGAACCTGTCGGCAACCTCAAGGTATATTTTATCCCTGTCGCTCAGTGCGTCAGCGCCGATAATTGTCGAGATTTCCCTGAGGTCGCATCCCTCGGCATAGGCGGCGTAAAGCTGCATAAAGACATTATTATGGTCTTCCCTGGTCTTACCGGGCCCGATGCCTTCCTTCATCATCCGGGAGAGGGACAGGAAGACGCCTATAGGCGGATAAATACCCTTTCTTTCCAGGTCTCTTGAAATCACAATCTGGCCCTCGGTAATATAGCCGGTAAGGTCGGGAATGGGGTGGGTGATATCATCATCAGGCATAGTCAGAATGGGCATGATGGTTACCGAGCCTTCTCTCCCCATAATCCTGCCTGCCCGCTCATACATCGTCGCCAGGTCGGTATACATATACCCCGGATAGCCTCTCCTCGATGGGATTTCCTCACGCATTGCCGAAAGCTCGCGGAGGGCTTCGCAGTAATTGGTCATATCGGTGAGAATCACCAGCACGTGCATACCCCGCTCCCAGGCAAGATACTCGGCAGCGGTTAAGGCTAGCTTCGGGGTGGACATACGCTCGATAACAGGGTCGGAGGCGGTATTGATGAAGGCTACCGTCCTCTCTCTGGCGCCGGTCTGCTCCAGGTTCTGCATAAAAAAGGCAGCATCATCGTAGCTGGCGCCGATGGCGGCAAAAACGATGGCAAAGCCTTCCGCCGTCCCTTTCACCGTCGCCTGAGAGATTATCTGGGCTACAATCCGGTTGTGAGGCAGCCCCGAACCGCTGAAAATGGGCAGTTTTTGTCCCCTGACAAGAGCGTTCAGCCCGTCTATCGCCGAGATACCGGTCTCGATAAACTCGGCCGGAGGCATGCGGTTGGCAGGATTTATCGGCTGGCCGTTAATATCAAGGTAGTCATCGGGAACAACCGGCGGACCGCCGTCTATAGGCTCTCCCATTCCATCGAAAATCCTGCCCAGGATGTCGATTGACACCGGCAGCTTCAGGGTATCGCCCTTGCACCGCAGCTTACTTCCCTTGAGGTCGACTTCGCTGACGCCACCGAACACCTGGATGACGGTGGCTTCTTCACTGATGTCTATCGCCTCACCGCGTTTTACTTCACCGGTTGACAGCCAGACATCAACGATTTCTCCGTACTGTATCCCCGGAATATGTCCGGCTATCAGCAGGGAGCCTTTAGCTTTGTTAATTGCTTTTGTTTCTCTTATATAAAGGGAAGGTTCCGTCATTATGCGCCTCCTTTACGAGCTACCAGACTCGACTCCATCTCCGACCACAACTCTTTAATTCTCTGCTCGAATTCTTCATTGGGTATATCCTTCATCCTGGATATTCTGTAGACAAGTGGAGACTGGCGTATCTCATTTACGTTTACGCCCGAACTCAGCACCTCCTGTGCCAGGTCGTAAAACTTGATTATTGTCTTGAACATCAGGTGAGCTCTTGCCGGCATACAGTAGGTATCGATTTCATGGTAGGCACTCTGGGCAAGAAAGTCCTCGCGTATCATCCTCGCCACCGCCAGCAGCAGCTTATCGGCATCCGGTAAGGCTTCTGGGCCGACGAGTTTTACGATTTCCTCCAGCTCCGCTTCCTGCTGAAGGATTTTCAGACCGGTGGCTCTTGTCTCCGCCCAGTCCGGGCTGATTTCCGACCACCACCCTTCAACAGCCTCGGCATAAAGGCTGTAACTGGAAAGCCAGTTTATCGCCGGGAAATGCCGCCTGTTTGCCAGCGAAGCATCCAGAGAATACAGGGCTTCCACTATCCTGAGGGTATTCTGGGTCACCGGTTCACTGAAGTCGGCACCGGGGGGGCTTACCGCACCGGCTACCGTTACCGAGCCTTTTCTATCGGGACTACCCAGGCACTCGACCAGTCCCGCTCTCTCGTAAAACGAAGAAAGCCTCGACCCGAGGTATGCCGGGAAACCTTCCTCACCGGGCATCTCCTCAAGCCTGCCGCCGATTTCTCTCATCGCCTCGGCCCATCTCGATGTCGAATCGGCAACCAGCAGAATGTCATAGCCCATATCCCGGTAGTATTCAGCCAGGGTAATGCCGACAAAGATGCTTGCCTCGCGGGCTACCACCGGCATATTGGAGGTATTGGCAATAAATACTTCTTTCTCCTGCAACAGTCTGCCAGTCGTCGGGTCCTTAAGCTCCCTGAAGCTATAAAGCACGTCCGCCATCTCGTTGCCTCTTTCCCCGCAGCCGACATAGAAATTCAACTGGGTCTGAGCCCATCTCGCCAACTGCTGCAGGGAGACGGTCTTGCCGGTGCCGAAGCCGCCGGGTATCGCCGCCTTGCCGCCGAGGGCAAGAGGGAACATATAGTCGAGAATCCGCATACCGGTAACGAGTAGCTGCGAAGCCTTAAATCTCTGGCGGTAAGGTCTTGGTTTTCTTACCGGCCACTTGTGCATCATCGTCAGCTCTTTGACATCGCCTTTGTTATCTATCCAGATTATCGGTTCTTCAACGGTGTGCTCTCCCCCGCGTATCTCCTTCACAATACCGCCGATTCCCGGGGGTACCATTATCTTGTGCTCAATAAGGTGAGTTTCGGGGATGGTTCCCAGTATGTCACCTTCTTCAACCTCATCTCCCAGCTTGACGGTGGGTGAGAACGCCCATTTCTTATCCCGCGGTATGGCAAACGCCTTGGCTCCCCTTTTTATGAAAACGCCTTCTTTCATTAAATCGACAAGAGATTTTTGCAGACCGTCATAAATCGAACCTACAATCCCGGGACCTAACTCTACAGTCAGAATCGCCCCGGTCCCCCTGACATTCTCGCCGACTCTTAACCCCAGAGTGTCCTCGTGGGCCTGGATTATGGCTTTATCCCTCTCAAGGCCTATAATCTCTCCTACAAGCCCTTCATCTCCTATCTCGACAACCTCATAGACCTGGGTTCCTCTCATATCCTTGGCTATAATTAAAGGACCTGAAATCCTCCATATCTCACCCATATCCTGCGAACCTCCTTGAACACGCTTAAATTTGTATCTCAAATCCGACGAATTTACTGACGAATGCCTTATAATACTCGGCAACATCGGCGTATTTCGTGCCGTGTTTCGAGGGGACCTCTATAATTACCGGGGTCAAGCTCTTCCCCTCCTGGACCTGAGTTATCAAGTCCTCAACATAACCGGCGTAGTCTTCCTGTATGGCAATTACGCTGACTTCGGGGTCGCCCGTCAATTCGCCCAGAGCCTTCCGGACATCTTCCCCCGTACTGCCGTTGTCTTCTATTAAATGATATCGCCTGATACCGGCCAATCTCAGCATATTGACCAAGTCTTCATCCCCTATAACAGCTATGTCTAAATGTCCAACAGGCATCATGATGAAAGCACCAGATAGTCTTTTATTTCCTCAAGGGATATGCTGTCAAAGGCTGCTTTTAGAATCAGCCTCAGGTTACGGACCTCGATTTCTTTGATTACCAGATACCAGGCCGCCACCAACGGGGACAGCACCCTGGGCGACAATATCTCCTTAACCAACCTGAGCTTGTACCTGTCAATAGTTTCTTCGACAACAGCCAGGCTCTTACTCTTATCGTAGTTACTTATTATCTCCTCCACCATACTGCGGTATTCGGCATTGTCCAGACGGTCGGGTATGTCGGTCAATTTCAGCGCTATCAGGTCCTTTGCCACCGCCTCGGAAATCATATATCCGCCGCTGATTGTATATCCGGCTGCTTCGGAGCCCATCTCGCCGATTACCGCCCGCAATATAATCTGGAGGTTTATCATGTCCATCATTATGCCGAAGACCCTGGAAAGGGTCGCGCCGTCTTTCATTCCCTTTGTAATGACTGCCAATTCCCGGTAATATTCTCCGTCCAGCCTTGCCTCTACGAGGAGCCTGGTCTTATCTCCTTCATCCAGGCTGTATCCTTCCAGGATGGAGGCATAATTTCCCAGCCGGCAGCTATTGAGCAGTCCGACGATGCTCTCCGCATCTTCGGCATTGAAAAGCTCGTCCAGTACGCCGTAGTTATGAATAACCCCTACCGGTATCGGCCGCGGTTTTTTGCCGGTCGAGATACCCTGTAAAGCCGCCTTTATATTCAGGACATCGTACTTCACTATATACGCCTTCAATAGCTTGCCTATATCAGACGGCAGATTTTTAAACCACTCCAGCCGGCGGAGGCACTCACCGAGATATATCCACAATTGCTCGTCCAGCTCGTCAAAGGTCTGGACGGTCACCCCCTCAAGGTAACCGCCTATATCGGTATCCCTGATAGTTTCCAGCACTTCCTGAATGCCGGCTGTTCTCGACATACTGCCAACATGGTCGGAGGTAATAACTTTTGCCTCCTCACCCTTCAGGTAAGCCGAAATAAATGCATATCCTGCACCCAATAGCGTTTCTCCTATGAATCTCCAAACAGTTCTTTGCTTATCTCCGGTAAAATCCGGGGCATTAACGTTTCAAGTCTTGTCTCAAAGGTATTATCGATACTGATTGTCCCCGCAACGTCCTCGATTACAGCCCCTCCCGCACACTTGTACTCATTGATTTCCGTTATTTTACCGGCTAATTCTTTGTCCGCCTTGACGAGTTTCTCCAGTCCGGCAACATCTTTCTTTGAAACATGGACCCTGACTTTATCAACGCCGGCGGCAGCGAGAGCCTCTTTAATCAGGTTCAGAGACAGCTTTTCCTCACCGGAAATATCGGATAACGCCTTCTTAACTTTATTGACGATCTCTTCAATCACTGCGTTCTTTACTCTCAGCAGTTCTTCACGGGCACTTATCGAAGCCTGGGCCTGAATTCGGGCAGCTTCACCCTCAGCCCCTTCTACCAGTTTTCTTTTCTCTTCCTCAAACCTCGCCTCATACTGCTCTTTAGCCCTGTCAATCCTCTCCCGCGCCTTCTCCTCGGCATCTTTTATTATGTCCCGGGCTTCTACTTTTACCTTATCCAGAATAGCTTCGCTTATCTTTTCCATACTCATCGCAATATATCCTTACATCAGCCCCAGCATTGTCAGCGACATTATGGCGAATACGAGTCCCAGCACACCGAGCAGCTCGACGAACACGGCAAGCATAATGGCGTTGGTCAAAATCCGCCCCTTCGTCTTGGGCAGGAGCGATATACCGGAAGCACAGACGTTACCCTGATATATTGCCGAGAAACACTCGGCAGCCCCGGCGATAAGCCCGGCACCGAGTACCATAGCACCGGCACCGCCTTCAGCGGGCATATTGGGGACGACTCCGGTAATGACGAGTATCAGCACAATCAGTCCGTAGAAGGTCTGCGTCATCGGCAGTGACGCCAGAATGATTACATTTCTGAACTGCCCCGAGTCCTCGGACAGGGTGGCTGTTCCCGCCGAACCGGCAATGCCGATACCTATCGAAGAGCCTATCAGACCTCCGACCAGAGCCAGGACACCACCAAAAGTTGCTAAAGCTGTTGGGTCGAATAACATTTTTTCCTCCTCTTACGACGTTATTGTCACGGGCACGGTTGCCCGTTTCTTTAGTTTAAACGGACTGTACTCCGTTCCTCCTCCTTCATAGAATTTAAAGAGGAACTCCACGAAGCACAGCCTGAGCGAGTGCATAAAGCCGGTAATCGCTGTAAGCACCAGATTGACCACGTGCCCGAAAATGAGAATCACCACCGCCATAATAACGCCGATGACGGCGCCGATTACGCCGGGTATCATCTGGCTGAACAGCCCTGCCATCATATTGAATGTTGAAGCGAGGTAGAAAGTGGCCAGACCGACGCCGGCCAGCCGGGCATAGGACATGACGTCACCCAGCAGTCCGGTGATATCGAACAGCCACAGAATAGCCCCCAGTCCACCGTTCTGCATGATGCTGGAAACCACGATTAGCAGGATGCCGGCAGCCATAACATACGTTAAAATCGAGTAAATCCCCGGCGTCAGTCCCGGTATATTAACCCCGAGCAGAGAGTGAAGGACCGACGGCAGACCGAGCTGAAGGATAAACAGCCCGACCTTGGCGATTATGAGTCCCTTGTCCTTTTCCTTTACACCTTTGATGAAAGCAAGTACGTGACCGATATTAACGTGAATAAAACCAATACCCAGCGCAATAACTATAAACGACACCGGGTCCTGCAGGGCTACTTTTACCGCCTGGACAAGAGCCAGGTCCTTGATACCTATAAAGGTATAAATATCACCCAGGTACTGCCCGGTAAGCAACCCGCCGACCAGTGCCACCCCGCCACAGATATAAAGCAGTCTCTGGAAGAGTTTAAAGTTGTCCGATTGCGGGTCATCGGTAAATTTACCCAGCAGGAATCTGCCGAGAAGCATAAGCCCGATGGCATAAATAACATCGCAAACCATCAAACCGAAGAAAAAAGCAAAGGAGTAGGTAATCATGGGAGTCGGGTCCCACTCCCGGTACTTCGGGGTGGCAAACATGTTTACGATAATCTGGAAAGGCTTGAATCCTCCGGGATTTCTGTACTTACTGGGAGGTTCTTCTTCCTTTTCCGGCTTTCTTATATCGGTAAAAACATAGTCTATATTTTCCCGGATTTCGGCGATTGCAGGCTCGGCGTCAACTTCCGGGACCCACCCTTCAATCAGGGTCACGTATTTAGCCTCACTGGCTTTCTCCAGCACAAGCAGCCGTTCGCTTTCCGCGGCTAAGGCTTCTCTCAGCAGGACGAGCCTTTTCAGGTCTTCACCGACTTCAGCCTGGAGCTCTTCAAGAAGTTTCTTTACCTCCTCCTCAAGGTTGTCCAGTTTGCCTGCGGTTGATTCGAGAAACTCCCGCAGGGACAGGTCTTCATCCGGTATCTCCAGAATTTTGCCCCCTGCCTCGGTGACAAGCGATTCTATGGTTTCCCGGTCTCTTACCTCGGCGACAGCGTGGAAAACGGTCTCGTCATCAACAGTGGCGACGATATTTTCGGTCAGATACTTCTCAAGCTCACCATGCAGGTTTTCGTATGCTTCACCGGAAAGGATAAAAACCCTGGAAAACAAATAATCACCGGAAAATCTCAGGTCTTTCAGTCTGAGGTCAATCTGGCTGGCGATAGGTTCAAGATACTTGCTTAATTCCGTTAGCTGCCGGGACTCATCATCAAGCCTGTCGATTCTCTCGTGCAGCTTATCGGTCTTATTGTATAAGGTTTTTACCTCGCCGCTAATCTCGCTGAAGGGTCTGGTATAGATTACCTCCATATCCTCGTCCAGCGTTACCGGCTCTTTCTGAGGAAGGTAACCCAACACCTTATCAACGAAACTTAACAGCTCGTTTACTTCTCTCCGTTCTTCTTCAAGGGCTGCTTTATCTACAGGCCCTAACTCTTCACTTTCTTCAACGTGGAGCACCCCGATTCTATGCAAAGCTTTGAGGGTCTGCTCGGAGTTGTCCCTTACGGTTAACACTCTGAGCTTGACCATAGACTCGGGAGTATTGACCACCAGAGGTATCATTTAGAGCCTGCTCCGGTGACCGTATTCAGCATGCGCTGCACGAGCCCTTCCACCATCTTTTCAGCCGCCTGCTTAATATCCTCCGCTTTCCGCCTGGAGTCTTTCACTTTACCGTCAGCCTCTCCTTTAGCCTTATCTGCAATCTTCCGGCAATCGGCTTTTACCTCGTCCACGGAAAACTCGGCGGAGAGGATTTGCTGGCTCTCCTCGCCAGCCTTGGCAAGGATTTCATTAGCCTGGCTCCTGGCTGATTCGAGCAACTTTTCAGCTTCACCTTCGATGGTCTCTATACTACTCGTTACTTTTTCCATAACTACCCCTTTAAAAGTTCAATGCCACCGGGCAAAATACGGCCTCTTCCCCGATTTGCGATACTTCTCCGACCGGCAGTGGTATAAATTTCGCCGGAAAGCGCAAGGCTGATGACCCACCTCAACCAGGGTAAATAACCACGCTTCAAAATCTTGTGCTCAAGATATGCCTATTCTTGCAAGAAAGTCAACAGACCGCCTTGTATTATAGCAAAAGTTCCCGTTTTATAAAAGGGATAAATCAAAAATAATTAAAAATTTCTCAGCACGCTATCCCCGAAGTGAACAGGACGTAGGCTCCAAAGACGTAAAATCCGATTAACAGGAGCCCGTACCAGCTAACAAGAATAAAGGTCTTGCGCCGCTGCTGAAAGCGCAGCCCGAGGATAACCACAATTGTCATCGCCGCCGCTATCAGGGCAGTAGTGATATGAACGCCCGATACCAGGGAGCGCGGCTGAAAGAGAATAGGACCCCCGGTATAGAAAATGTCGGCCAGGGTGATACCCAGGATGTCAAGCATATTGGCACCCAGTATATCGGCTACCGCCATATCTATTGCCCCCAGGCGGACGGCGGTAATTGTAACCACCAGCTCCGGCAATGAGGTTGTAATCGCCAGAAACAGACTGCCGACAAAGCTGGCGCTCCAGTTATAGGTTGTTGAAATCTCGTCGCCAACGAAGGACAGCCATATCCCGGCGCCGATAACAGCCACTGCCGCCAGGGCAAACCTCAGGTAGACCACCTTAAGCGGAATCCCGCCGTATGAGGAAGACTCATCCGGTAATACATCCGCCTGCTGCTTTCTCTCCCGATAAAATATCTGCCTCGCCCCGATTAAATAAACTATCAGGATAAGGAAGCTCGGCAGCCCCACCCACCCCAGAGCCAGTCCGGAAAACCTCTCTCCGGCAAAGATGCTCACTCCGACAATGACGAGAAGCAGTGTCCCCAGTCCCGCTGAAAGTATGTGACTCCGGCTGGCTTTGCTCAGTACCGGGGTGTGCCGGTGCATCACGTCAAGCAGAGCCAGGATTGAGAGGTTAAAAAAGCAACTGCCGATGATAGTACCCAGGGCGAGGTCGGGAAGTTTGACAAGAGCCGCAGAACTGACTCCGGTAACCAGCTCCGGCATAGAGGTAATTGCCGCCACCAGCACCAGCCCTATCCACATCCTGCCCAGACCGGTCTTCTCGGCTATAGCATCCCCGTAGCGGGCAAGCTTCATCCCGGCAAACAAGATGATGACAACACAGAGCAGAAACTTAAGCCAGACCAAAGACCGGAGCTCCTGAACCAGAGGTTACGGACATCTCTAACAGGATACTATATTAGAGGCTAACTGGCAAACGCAGGTTACTCCCTGGTCTCGAGATAGTGCCTGTACCAGTTGAGGTGGCGCAGCGTCCTGGCTGCCCGGTGCGGCTGAGGATAGACCGCAAACCCTTCCCGGTGGTAGAGAGTATAGGCGCGCAGGTCCTCGGGAGATTGCGGGGGTGAGCCCACCATAAAAAAGGGTATGCCGTATTCCTTCACCTGCCGGCAGAACTGCCTTACCCTTTCCTTTTCCTTATCGGTAATGTCGGCGAGCTTACCGTCAGCAGCACCGCGCCGCGGTCTGCCGTCGGTGCGCCCCATCCAGGCATTCGATATTACGGCGTCCAGGTTTTTATCCCCGAGGAGTATCCACAGGGTTGTGGCGATATCGGAGCTGTGAGCCACGTTCGAGCCGACCAGGTCAACCGGATTGCCGCGGGACCACCGCGAGGGCAAAAGAGTATCCAGCTTTTTCAGGGTCGAGGGTTCAAGCTCGGCTATCTCAAGGCCTTCATTTTCGCAGCTTTCGGCAGCCACCACGCCCAGTCCGCCACCCATTGTCAGGATACCTACTCTCCTGCCGCGGGGTAAGGGCTGGTTGAGCAGGGCAATAGTGATATCACAGAGCTCTTCATCATTGTCCACCCTTATAACTCCCGTCTGTCTGAAGGCAGCCGTATAGACCGCATCCGAACCGGCAAGAGCTCCGGTATGGGACTTCGATGCCCTGGCGGAGCTTTCCGTCCCGCCTGATTTCATAACCACGATTGGCTTGGTGGCAGTAATCTGCCCGGCAAGCTTTAAGAAACGCCTGGCATCTCTCAGCCCTTCTATATAAAGCATAATAACCTTCGTATCCGGGTCTTCGGCAAAGTATTCTAGATAGTCCTCCAGCTTTATGCTGGCTTCGTTTCCGCAGCAAACAAACCGGCTGAAACCGATGCCGTTACCCATTGCGTTCTGCATTATCCGGGCGCCCATATTACCGCTTTGAGCAATCAGAGCCACCGGGCCCGGCAATACTCTTTCGATGAAAGAGATGGTATTCAGTCCGGAACGCGTTTCCATGTGTCCCATAGTGTTGGGGCCGATGAAGTGAATGCCGCCGCTGCGGGCGATTTCAATAATTTCCGCCTCCGCTCCGGCTCCCCGCTCGCCGGTCTCACCGAAGCCGCCGGCGATAACCAGCGCCGCCTTTATATTTTTCCGGACGCACTCCCGCAGGGCCGGCGCCACCAGCGGCGCCCGGACGGCGATAGCCGCCAGGTCTACCGGGTGCGGGATTTCCGACAGGCTCTTATAGGTGGTATGCCCCATCACCTCGGAAGAGGTGGGATTCACCAGGTACACGGGGCGATTGTTGGGAGTAAGAAGATTCCGGGTAATCCGCTCTCCCCAGGAACCGGGACTATTCGAGGCGCCGACGACGGCTACGGACTCGGGCGCAAAAAGACTCTTCCACACATTACCAGGTACCACGGAAACACTCCTTTCCAGACAGAAAAAATCCCTGTGCTCTCAGGACTAAAAACGGGGACTGTCCTTTCCCATTTAAGCATTTTTAAGTATTTAAAGAAGATATTATCAGGTATGCAGGCTGGGGGTCAACTAATATAACAAAAACCAGAAGAAAAATGCCGGCAATTTCCCAAATCTTGCCCTTTTCTTGCGTTTTAAGGTAGAATTTTGAAGGCCAGGAGAGGTGTCCGAGAGGCTGATGGTGCCGCTCTCGAAAAGCGGTCCCCGATTGTATCGGGGCGTGGGTTCGAATCCCACCCTCTCCGCCAGTTGGCGGATTCAACCAGCGGATAAGCGTCTTAATATAATAAGGAAAATCGACAAAACCGAACCGATACTGTTAAGCTGAAAACGAGTCGCGGAGAGGTGCTAGAGTGGACGATTAGGCGCGCCTGGAGAGCGCGTGTAGCTTTTGCTACCGTGGGTTCGAATCCCACCCTCTCCGCCAGCCTACGCTGAAGCTTCGGCTGGCTAGCCGGTATTGTCATTGCGAGCGCCGATGAAATCAACCAAACAAAAACGAGGCAGAATGAAAGGAAGAAACAATTAAACTATCCTCTATCCGCACATTTCTTATGGGAATGGTGCCTTTATTCGTGTTGGCGCACTTCAGCCACCACCTGGTAATGGCACTATTGCAACCTTTGCTACCGTTTATCCGCGATGATTTCGCCATCAGCTACACCCAGGCAGGCTGGATTGTGTCGTCATTCACCCTGGCATACGGCTTAAGCCAGCTCCCGGCGGGATGGCTTGCCGACCGCATTGGCCCCCGGATTTTGATTGCCGTGGGCACTTCCGGCGTGGCGGTATGCGGGTTGCTTGTCGGGCTTTCCCCCACCTATATAATAATGGTAGTCCCCCTGATACTGATGGGAGTCCTCGGCGGCAGCTACCACCCGGCTGCCTCGCCGCTGGTATCGGCATCGGTGGAGGAGAAAAACAGGGGCAGGGCGCTGGGGCTCCACCAGATAGGCGGTACCGCCAGCTACTTCTTCTCACCGCTAATCGCCGTTGGCGCCGCCGCTCTGCTCGGCGGATGGCGCGGCTCGTTTATCAGTATGTCCATCCTGACCATTGCGCTCGGCATAGTCCTCTACATTCTGCTGGGCCGCCGGGGATACGCCGGAAAACCCCGAGAAAAGACATCGGGAAGTCGGGAGGAAGCAACATTCACTCCGGTCAGCCGGAGGAAACTGGTGGCATTCATTATTCTGGGAGTGATACTCCAGGTCTCGATTTTCTCCAGCATATCGTTTCTCACCCTGTTTTCCGTTGACCATCTCAAAATCAGCGAGACGGCGGCGGCAGGTCTACTGGCATTGACACACTCCTCCGGTCTATGGGGTGGTCCCCTGGGCGGATATCTTTCCGACCGCATCGGTGCAGTGCCGATATTATTATTCGTATGCCTTATTGCGGGACCCTTTATTTATCTGCTGGGTCTTACGTCCCCGGGCTGGAGTATCGCCGTGGTGCTGCTCGTCCTCGGCGCCTGTCAGTATATAGGTATGCCGGTAACCGAAGCCTACGTAATAAGCCATATCTCGGAGCGTAACCGCTCCACGGTGCTCGGTTTCTATTACTTCGCCAGCAGGGGAGGCCCGGGGCTGGTAACACCGGCACTGGGTTACATTATTGACCACTTCGGCTTCGGCACGGGTTTCACCGTCGTAGGAGCCGCTTCACTGGCAATAATGGTCTGCTGCGCCCTGTTCCTGTTGGGTAAGCGCGACTGACGGCAAATTGTCTTCAACCTACCCCTGTGCTAGAATGAAATTACTTTGAAAGTTCGCAAAGAAGACATTAAATACTGGGTAGGCTTCAACCTCGTACCGGGCATCGGGCGGGTCAAGTTCGGTCAGCTTGAAAGCTATTTTACAAACCTTGAAAATGCCTGGGGGGCATCCCCTGCCGAGCTGAAACAGGCCGGGCTGGACAAAGGCTCGATAAAAGCCGTTACTTCACACCGTCCGAAAATTTCACTGGACGAAGAGATGGAGAAGCTGGAGCGCTACGGGGTAAAAGTGCTTACCTTTCACGATGAGGGCTATCCGTCACGGCTAAAAGAAATTTACGACTATCCGCCGGTACTTTACATCAGAGGGGTACTCCTTCCGGAGGATGAATGGTGCCTGGCGGTGGTCGGCACCCGGCGGGCTACCGTCTACGGAAGGCAGGTAACCGAGGAAATCGTTGCTGACCTTGCCCGGAACCACATCACAATCGCCAGCGGTCTGGCCAGGGGGATTGACTCGATAGCCCATCAGAGCGCCCTGGAGGCAGGCGGCAGGAGCATCGCCGTATTCGCCTCCGGGCTCGACATCGTTTACCCGGCTGAAAATGCCGACCTCGCCCGCCGCCTGATGCAGCACGGGGCGCTGTTAAGCGAATATCCCCTGGGGACAAAACCGAGGCCGGAAAACTTTCCCCGGCGCAACCGGATTATGAGCGGACTCAGCCTCGGCGTGCTGGTTGTCGAAGCCGGTGAGAGCAGCGGAGCGATTATTACCGCCAACCTGGCGCTGGAGCAAAACAGGGAAGTTTTTGCCATTCCCGGCAGTATTCTTTCACAGGCAAGCAGAGGCACCAACAAGCTTATTCAGGAAGGGGCAAAGCTGGTCCACGACTACATGGATATCCTCGAAGAGCTTAACCTGACGGCGGTGGCGCAGCAGCTCGAAATGAAAGAGATTATACCTGCCTCGGAGACCGAGGCGCTGCTGATGAAACAACTGGGCGCAGAACCCGCCCATATCGACGAGCTATGCCGCCTGAGCGGCTTGCCGGCATCAACGGTCTCCAGCACCCTGGCGATGATGGAGCTTAAAGGGCTGGTCAAGCAGGTGGGAGCGATGAACTATTCCCTTGCCAGAGAAGCAAGAGAGGAGTACAGGGTAAAAGTAGATTGAGCACAAAGAAGAAAAACCTCGTTATTGTCGAATCACCAGCTAAAGCCAGAACGCTGGGCAGGATTCTGGGCAGCAGTTACAATCTGAAAGCCTCGCTGGGGCACGTCAGAGACCTGCCGAGAAGCAAGCTGGGCGTTGATATAGAAAACGGTTTCTCCCCTGCCTACGTGGTGCCCAGGACAAAGAGTAAAATCGCCAAAGAGCTCAGGGAAGCGGCAAAGAATGCGGCTACCGTTTATCTGGCTACCGACCCCGACCGCGAGGGAGAGGCTATCTCCTGGCACCTGCTGGAGGTGATGAAAACAAACAAGACGCCTTACCACCGTGTCGTCTTTCACGAGATAACCGAAGAGGCGATTAAGGAAGCCTTCAAACATCCCCGCTCGATAGATATGCAGCTTGTTGACGCCCAGCAGGCAAGGCGCGTCCTGGACAGGCTGGTCGGCTATAAGCTCAGCCCTCTGCTCTGGCGGAAGGTAAGGAGAGGTCTTTCCGCCGGCAGGGTACAGTCGGTAACCCTGAAGATAATCGTTGACCGGGAGAGGGAGATTGAAGGGTTCGACCCGGTAGAATTCTGGACTATCGAGGCTGAGCTGACTAAAAAAGAACCGGCCGCCGGTGAAGCCACCTTCCGCGCCGGGCTTGTCGGCCTGGCAAACGGCAAGAAGCTGGATATTCCCGATAAGGAAAATGCCGGCAGAATTAAAGGGGAACTTGAAAACGCCGACTACAGCGTTGGTAAGATAAAAACGAAAAAAGTCACCCGCCAGCCGGCGCCGCCGTTCATCACCAGCACTCTGCAGCAGGAAGCCTGGCGGAGGTTCCGCTTCAGCGCCGGACAAACGATGTCCATTGCCCAGCAGCTTTACGAAGGATTACCCATCGGCGGCGAGGGAAGCGTCGGCCTGATTACCTATATGCGTACCGATTCCACCCGCGTCGCCCGTTCGGCAATAGTCGAAGCCAGAGAATATATCACAGGCAAGTACGGTGACGGATATGTCCCGCCCCACGCCCGCTCCTTCACCAGGGTTGCCAAAGGGGCGCAGGAAGCCCACGAGGCTATCCGTCCCACCAGAATTAACCGGGAGCCTTCGAAGATTAAAAAACAACTCAATAACAACCAGTTCAGGCTTTACGAGCTTATCTGGAAGCGGATGGTAGCCAGCCAGATGGCGGCAGCCATATATGACAACACAACCGTGGATATCGAAGCTAACTGCCCGGACCTGAAGACCGGTTATCTCCTCCGGGCGACAAGCTCCGTAAACAGGTTTCCCGGGTTCATAATTCTCTATATCGAGCAGAGGGACGATGGCGAAGAAGAAAAACAGTCGCTTATTCCCACGCTGGAAAAAGACGATTTGCTCAGGCTGCTGGGACTTTTCCCGGAGCAGCACTTCACCCAACCGTCGCCGCGCTTCACCGAGGCTACCCTGATTAGAATGCTGGAGCAGTACGGCATCGGGCGTCCCAGCACCTACGCGCCGACCCTGTCCACAATCCAGGAGCGTGAATACGTTACCAGGGCTAACGGCAGCTTCCAGCCTACCGAGCTCGGCTTTGTCGTTAACGACCTGGTCAGCCAGTATTTCCCGGAGATTGTAGATATCAAGTTCACCGCCCGCATGGAAGACGAGCTTGACCAAATCGCCGACGAGAAAAGGGACTGGGTGGGCGTTGTCCGGGACTTCTACACGCCGTTCGAACAGGACCTGACCAAAGCCGCCGAGCTTATGGAGAAGGTAAAGCTGCCGGACAAGGTAACCGAGGAAATCTGCCCCAACTGCGGCAAGCCCCTGGTTATCAAGACGGGGCGTTTCGGCAAGTTCCTTGCCTGCTCCGGCTTCCCGGACTGCAAGTTTACCAAGTCCTACCAGATAAAGACCGGCGCCAGGTGCCCGGAATGCGGCAGCGAGCTAATCGAAAGAATAAACAAAAGAAAGCGAACCTTTTACGGATGCAGCAGCTACCCGGACTGCAAGTTCGCCACCAACTATAAACCCGTTCCCAAGCCCTGCCCCAAGTGCGGCAGCCTGATGACCGCCTACCGGCAGAACTGGGCACGGTGCGTCAAATGCGGACACCGGGAGAAGCTAGAAGATAAAGAGGAGAAGACACTTTGACGAAGCATTAAAAGGGAAGGCTTAAAATGAAAAGACTCGCTATTATATTGTTGTTAATAGGAATGTTATGCTTCACATCATCGTGCACCAGTGCGACAGATTATAACCACTTACTTACTAAATATAACAATTTGGTAAATGACTATAATGAACTGCATACCAAATGTAACAAGTTAGTAAATGATTTTAATGAATTAAACACCAAAGATAACGAGTTAGCAGACAAATATGACGACTTAGTAGGAAAATACAATGAATTAGCCACTCAATTTGAGGGGGCAACAATTCCCCCTTATCTTACGACTAAAGGTAGAGAAGTTAACCTCGTCTTTCGAAACATAGACGGAAATCTCGAGTCTTGGAATTGGAAAGTTGAAGCATTGGAAGTATCAATTATCCAAGGTCAGTTTATGAGGGAGGTTGATATCTCAGACCTAAATTATCTGAGATTATATGATATAGCAAACAAATTCTCAAAAGGCAGTAAATACGTTCAGTTGAGTAGTCAGGGTAGCTACCTCGACTTTAGACCTTATATTATGGCGAATACCTTCGAGCCAATAGCTTTAAAATTTTTCTCTCGCCATAGTGATGACGAAAGCAAGGTCAGAGAGGTTTGGAATATGGTTACGCAGCTTAATACCTACTGTAAAGACGTTACAGAGACACCTCGTTTGCCTTTAGAGACACTATTACTTGGGGGAGGTGATTGCGAAGACTTAGCAATACTTACAGCTAGCATGCTGAAAGCGATGCCAGCAGAATGGAAGGTAAGCTTGGTCTATATGGATTCAGATAACCCAACAAGTATGAATAAAGTAAATCATGTTACTGTTCATGTTGATACGGGGGAGTACAAAACATTTGTCGAAAGCACACGGGGAAACATAATGTGCCCTTGGGAAGAAGTGGATGGCTACTACTTTGAAATTCGATAAGGCAAGGTTGTGCAGGAACTATAAAACAGGTACATAAACTACCTTGAAGCGGAGCGGAACGCTTCGCCA
>CAZOUZ010000014.1:0-18234 GCA_964583115.1 uncultured Dehalococcoidales bacterium | reverse complement strand
CCCAATCCTTTGCCTGCATAAGCGGATATCCCCCGAATAGCTATGCCAGGCGGCTCAGGGAAACCGGAATCCCCGGCACAGCCAGTCTGAGGCGGTAGATGCTGGGACGGGCGGTAACATAGAGAGTTCTCCAGTCGGAATCGCCCCAGGCGAAATTCGCCGGCTGCTCCGGCAGCTTTATGCAGCCGAGGGCTTTCCCTCCCGGCTCCATAACCCAGATTCCCCCGGGACCGGTGCAGTACACGTTACCCCGACTATCAACCTTCATCCCGTCAGGGTTCCCGGCTTCAGTCCCCTCCATCTGGATAAAGACCCTGCCTTTACCGATACCGCCGTCCGGGCTGACATCGAAGGCGCGGATATGGCCCTGCCTGGTATCATTGACATAGAGCACGCTCTCGTCCGGCGAGAAAGCCAGGCCGTTGGGCAGCTCGAAATCATCCGCAAGCAGTGACAGTTCGCCGTCCGGGGCGACACGATAGACACCGTTGAAAGCCAGTTCTTTCCCCTTGAGCTCCTGCCCGAAGTAGGGGTCGGTGAAATAGACGCTGCCGTCGGACCTGACCACCACGTCATTGGGGGCATTGAGCCGCTTGCCCTGGTAGCGTTCGGCGAGGGCAGAGACAGAACCGTCCAGCTCGGTGCGGCTTACCCGGCGGGTACCGTGCTCGCAGGCAATCAGCCGCCCGCCCCTGTCAAGGGTCAAGCCGTTCGAGCTACCGCTCGGGCTGCGGAAGGTAGTTACCTCCGGACCGTTGCTCAACATCCTCAGGCGAACGATACGGCTTTGGGGTATGTCACTGAAAAGAAGATAATCACCGCACCAGAGGGGACCTTCGGTGAAACCGAACCCGGTGGCAACCTGCTCCAGCGCCGCATCCTCGGGAACTATTTCCCTGATGGCACCATCGAATACTTCAACGTTTACGTCCAAGATAAGTCCTCCCTTTGTATTTTAATAAATAGTATAAGCCGGTCTCCATACTGCCTTGCCTCCTTCCGGCCGGCAATCAGAACCAGGTCCGCTTTTTGTATTCCGGATATTCCTTGTATTTTTTTTCTAGCTGCTTCTCTTCCGAGCGCCTCCAGTAGAGGAATTGCGGTATCCAGATAACCGCCGAGGCAAGGGTAAATCCGGCATTCATATAGACGGGAAAACCGATAATCCAGATTATGAAACCTATATACATCGGGTGCCTGATTTTGGAGTAGATGCCGGCTGTAATCAACTCGCCGGGCTCATGTCCCCTTGTTTTGACATGAGACAAAATATAAAGTAAGGCCCCGACTATAAAGAACGCCAGACCGGTATATCTCGCCCAGGAGGGGAGAGCCATTTGATACGGGTCTCTGAAAGTCATATAGAACCAGGCGAACCACAGCAAAAACATCACGATAACCAGCAATGTCATGAACTGCCTGCTCTCGGCTAATTTGCTGCCCCGGTTGGACAGCACATAGTACGAAGTGCGGATTCCGAAACCTATGAAGCAGACGGCGAAGAAAATGTAGAAAAGAATTATATCCGTAGTATCCTCACTCTATCCGGGAATTCCTGTTCACCTCTAAGATTACAGGCGAATCGGTGTGTTGGGCTTGAGTTTAGACCTATTCCGGAGGTTTGTCAAAGATTCAGAGAATACCGGGGAAAATCCTTATTCACCGTTTATCCTGCTCGGCTCACCTTTCCACCCTGACCCACAGCCTCCGCCCATCGGTTATAAACTCTATAGTTCCGTCCTCGTCGGTGCGGTAGATATTTCCCCCGCCCACTCTCGCTTCAAGCCTGTCCCGCACCTCGCTTCTCGGGTGGCCGAAGGGATTATCCTCGCCCACCTGGATAACAGCAAACTGAGGATTGACCACCGCCAGAAACTCTTCGGTGGTAGATGTAGTCGAGCCGTGGTGGGCGACCTTCAGCACGGTGCTGTCCAGGTCTGCCCGGCTATAAATCAGCTCCAGTTCAGCCTCCCACATAATATCGGCGGTCAGCAGGAAACTCACCTCTCCCGTCTCTAGTCTTAATACCATGCCGTTATTGTCAACATCGGACTCCGTGCCGTCGAGAGGAGGCGACAGGGGGTTAAGCACCTCTATTACCGCCGTGCCGAACTCAATCCGCTGACCGGCTTCAGCATGTGTATAATCGATATCCTTTTCCTCGAGCAGCCTCAGCCACTCGTCATAAACACCGGAACTGAAGTCCATTTCAGGATAGAGCACCTGCCTGACCCTGTATCTCCGCAAGACTTCTACCAGGCCGGTAACATGGTCGGCACTGGGATGGGTCAGCACCACCATGTCTATGGTCCTGTCCCAGAAAGGCATCTTCTTGCTCAGCGCTAGGTTTATCGCCTGCGGACCGGGCCCGCCGTCAACTAGGATTTGCCGGCTGCCCCTCTGAATCAGGATAGCGTCGCCCTGTCCCACGTCAAGAAAGCTCACCCGGAGATTATCGTCGGGCATAGTGACAACCACAACCGATACCAGAACAGCCGCCAGCAGGGAAAGAAGAACCGGCTTAGCCGGCAGCTTCGTTACACGGCCAGAGTCTCCCGGCCCGAGTTCGCTTTCTCTTACAGTTCTGGCGACCAACCAGATGATAACGGCGAGAGCGCCGTAGTAAATCCATATCAGGCGGGCATCGAAGAAGCCCCCCTCGATAAAGGGGATGACCGCCGAAAAAACCCCGACCACCAGCAGCATATAAGAGAGAAAGAGCCAGGCGAGCCAGGCTATGACCTGGCCGAGGGGTAGAGCTATCATTCCCAGGACTCCGGCCAGGGCTCCGCTGAAAATAACGCCGGGTAGCGCCGGCAGGGCAAAGAAGGTAGCCAGTGGAGCCGCCGGTGAAATGATACCGAAGTAGTAGGCGACGAGCGGCCAGACGGCAATGATTGCCCCGAGGCTTACACTGAGACTGTCAACGGTAAAGTTAGCCGCAGATACAGCCATCCCGCTTTCACCAAGGGCAGCCCGGACCGCCCTTCTGAACAACGATTGTACCAGCGGGAAGATGAAGACAAGGCCGGCCATAGCGGCAAAGCTCATCTGGAAAGAGGCGTCCCGGAGGATTTGGGGGCTTATACCCACCATTACGGCGGCGGCAAAGGCAAGGGCAGTGGCTGCGCTGCGCTGCCTGCCGAGAAGCTCGGCAGCGAGGAAAAGACTCGCCATAATCGCCGCCCTGAGTACCGGCGGATGCATGCCGGTCAGCAGGGCATACAGCCAGATTGCGCCCAGTGCCAGCCAGACATAGATATATCTCTTCCTGCCGAAGAGCCAGATACCGAAGCTCAGCATCATACCGGCGATAATACTGAGGTGGAGACCGGAAACAGCCAGCAGGTGAGCGGTACCGGTATGAGCGAAATCCGTTTTTACCGCTGGAGGAATATTGCCCCGGGTGCCGAGAATGATGCCCTGTGCCAGCGACGCCTGCGGCTCAGGCAGGACTTCGGCGAGGGTCTGAGAGAGACGGTCCCTCAGCGAGTAGACCCATCCCAGCGGCTTAAGTCCTTCCTCCGGCTCTGAAATCTCCACTTCGGGGTAGGACATAACGGAATAGATTTCCCGGCTGGCTAAATATTTTTCATAATCGAAGTCGTCGAACCGGGGCGGTGTTTTTAACTCTCCCCTTACTGAAAGATTATCCCCATAGCTGTAGTCCGTGTACGGTGGGACATAGAGCAGGGCAGCCCCCGATACTTCACGCCATTCCCCATCCAGCTTTATCTCTCTGGCTGAAAAGTGCAGACGGGTGGTTTTTGCCCCGGCTTCGGGGTCGCTATCCACGATTCCCCTGACCTCTACGGGACCACTATCGTTGTAGAACCGGAGGCAGCTTTCGTCATCAGCCGGCAGGCTAGACTGAAAGTGCCAGGCGCCGCTGAAGAAAGCGACCAGGCAAAGACCGGCCAGTATTATTTTTTTCCGGTGTCTTCGGGTGAAAAAAAGCAGGGAGAGGGGAATAAGGCCGGAGAAAACAAAGAAAAGGGGAAGGTCTAACTCCGACCCCAGAATGATACCGGCTACCCAGGCACAGCTCAGATAGATAAGTGACACTTTTTCATCCTGAATATCAGTCGGCTACTGTAATCAGGTCTTTAATCTGCTGGTAAATACTCTCCCCTATACCGCTTACCTTTTGCAGCTCGCTCGTGCTCCGGTACGGCCCGTTATCCCGGCGGTAGTCGACAATGCGTTGAGCCAGGGTCTCGCCAATTCCGGGCAAACTCTTGAGCAGCCAGACTTCAGCCCGGTTGATATCAACCTTCTGTGCCTGCCATTCCCCCTCTTCGGGAACATAAAGCTTAAGTCCGCTCAGGTTGGCGCTTCCGGTAGTGCCGCCGGCTGCCCGGATAAGCTCCTCCAGGCTGTCCCCGTCCAGCAGGGGATATAAACCGGGGTTAGTGACGGCGCCGTAAATATATATCTGCCCCCGCCACTCCGGGCTCCGGGAAAAGGAAATCTCAACCGGCTGTCCCGGGCTGTACCTCAGCCAGGCAGCTACGCCGCCAATCACAATGATGACCACAAGAAGGATAACAACCGGCGTCCAGAACCTGATGAACCTGCCAGCAACCATTGAAGACCTCCGGACATTGGCTGCCTGTCACGAAGCTGCCGTATTCGCCACCTGGCTAACTAAGGCTCACAGTATAACAAAAAACGGAGCTACGTCAAACGCTTAACAGGGGCTGCCGAATGGGTAAGGTGAGCTCGGAGAACAGAGAGTCGTTATGTGCCTCTCAGATTAGCGCGTAACTCTTCCTCGGACTCGGGGGTGGTAAGAGCTATTATCCGGTCCCCGGCCCGCAGGACGGTATTGAGCGTAGGGACACGAGTTTTACCCCCCTCCCGGATTACCAGAGCCAGCTTACTTTTCTTGGGGAGGGCGAGGTCTCTTACCGACTTACCCACGGTGGTTGATTCCGAAGAAATTCTAACGACAACGATTTCCTGCCCGCTGTCTTCAAAAGCAAGCAAGTGCGTCATAGGATGTGTCGGCACCTCTGTCTCTATGCTCTCAAGGATAATATTGGTACTGCTTATGGTAACGTCGACACCCAGCGCCTTGAAAAGGAATTCATTCTGCGGGTTTCTGATACGGGCTACGGTGCGGGGCACGTTAAACTTATGCTTGGCTACCTGGCAGGAAACCAGATTATCTTCATCGTCGCCGGTTACAGCAACGAGCATGTCCGCTCTTTCAGTACCTACTTCGGCAAGGAAAGACGCTTCACAGCCATCGCCACGGATACAGATGCTGCCCATTTCATCGTTGATGATTTCACAGAGAGCGTCATCTTTCTCTATGACAAGTACCTCGTGCCCTTCATCTATCAGGGCTTTGACCAGGTAATATCCTACTCTGCCGCCGCCGACAACGATAATATACACTTTCTTACTTCAGCTCTCCAGTTTTTCCTTCAGGATATCGGAAAATATTGTAGTCGGGCTGATAGCCTCCAGCCCCAGTGTGACGTACATTTCCTGACGAAGGGCATCATAAATACGGCAGATTACCCTGGGGACATCGAAAATATGCTTGGCAATCTGACAGGCCATAACATTACGGTTATCTCCCTGAGTCAGGGCGAAGAAAGCATCAGCTTCCTCTATTCCCGCTCTTCTAAGAGCTTCCTGGTCAATGCCGTTACCCACCAGCGCCGTACCCTTGAAACCGGATGACAACCTCCGAAAGCTATAAGCGTCATTGTCCAGAACGGTAACCTGGTGTCCGTCAGTGTCAAGCAACCCGGCCAGCCGGGCGCCTACCCTCCCACAACCCATAATCACTACTTTCATAAAGCAGCCTCTTCCGGCTTGGTATACTGGTGGTACAGTATAACACGACAGGGAGCGTTCTTCAGCACGTACGGTATTACCGTGCCCAGGCTGAACTGCCCGAACCGCCTCTTATGCTCGACACCCATCAGGACAAGGTCGACATCGCGCTCCACGGCTTCATCAACGATAGTCGGGCCAGCCCCGCGGGCTTGAAGCAGGTCGGTATCAATAGAATAACCCTGCCCCCTGGCAACGACCTCCATACGGTCAAGTATCCCCTCGGCCTTCTCGACTTCATCCTCTTTCTCGGCATCCAGCGGCAGGGTCCTTTCTATCGGGATGACATTGACAGCACAAATCTTAGCTTTATCCGGCTTTGCCAAGCGGCAGGCCAGCTTGATAGTCTCTTCATCGGCTTCAGTACCGCTTACCGGCACAAGTATATTCTGAAACTTCATTCCCTTTTATCTCCGTTTATTAACTGAGCAAGGGATATTATAAACCTCTCATTGAAAAACTACAACGTCTTTTTTTGCCGGCGGTTGCACGGCCCGTTATCAACGCCACTTCCAGAAAGCAGGAGAAAAGAGCATCAATACGGTGAAGAGTTCAAGGCGGCCGACCAGCATACATATTGACAGGACGACCTTGCCGAGGGGCGGTATGAAGAGATAGTTAGACACCGGGCCTACCAGGCCCAGTCCGGGACCAACATTGCCGATGGTAGCCAGGACTGAAGACAGCGCCGTCACATGGTCCAGTCCCACAGCGCTCATTACCAGGAAACCGAAGATAATAATAGCAAAATAGACGATAGCCATACCGATAATCCCCGATATGACACTCTCCGACAGTACGCCGCCTCCGAATTTCAGGTGAATAACCGCTCTGGGATTGAAGGCAAGAAGAATTCGGCGGTAGGCATACTTAAATAGGACCATAAGCCTGACAACCTTCAATGCTCCTCCCGTTGAACCAGCCGAAGCTCCGATTACCATCAGGACAAGCAAAACCGATTTGGCAAACACCGGCCAGACATCGAAATTATCAGTGGTAAAGCCGGTTGTCGTCATAATGGAGACTACCTGAAAGCTGCCGTATCTGAGAGATTCGCCCGCAGACATGCCCATATTTTGAACCAGGTCAAACGCCACCAGTAAAGAACCACCGACGAGAAGCAGGATATACAGCCTGAATTCAGGATTTTTAACCAGTTGCCTCACCCGGCGTTTCCAGAAGAGAAAGTAGAACAGGCCGAAGTTTACCCCGGCAACCGCCATGAAGACAAGGACGAGCATTTCAATAAACGGGCTGTTATAAGCGCCGATACTTAAATCCGTGGGAGTGAAGCCGCCGGTAGGCATAGTGGTGAAGGTCACATTCAAAGCGTCAAAGGCAGGCATTCCGGCGACGAGGAGCAGGATAAACTCCAGACTTGAGAAACCGAGGTACAGCAGCCACACCGCCTTGGCGGTATCCCGGATACGGGGCGTCAGCCGGTCTGATTGGGGCCCCGGCATCTCGGCTTCGACCATATGAGCGGCACCGATGCCCAGTATCGGGAATAAGGCTACGAAGAGGGTAATTATTCCCATCCCCCCCAGCCACTGGGTAAGCGAACGCCAGAGGAGAATGCCGTGGAACTGAGTCTCAACAGAGGCAAACACCGTAGCCCCGGTGGTGGTAAAACCCGATACCGACTCAAAAAAGGCATCGATATAACTCTGGAAAGTGCCTGCCAGAACATAGGGGAGGGTACCGACAGCCGAAGCCAGCACCCAGCCTCCGACGACAATCAGTATCGCCTCCCGCCGGCTGAACCCTCCCTCACCGACCGGTATAAAGCGCCAGAGTAACAGCCCCAGGCCGACACTGATACCGATTGATATGGCAAACGCCCCGGAACAGGGCTCTCCGTAAACAAGGCTGAAAAGAAGAGGGAGAAGCATAAATAGCCCGAGGATAGTCAGCAGCAGACCAAGGTAATGGCAAACTATTTTTATTCTCATTACCCGTTTTTCACTTAAACAGTCTCTCAACAGAGGGAATAGCCGGAAGAGGAGAGATTACAATGACATGGTCACCGGGGTGTATCACGGTATCACCCGGGGGAATCACCACCTTGTCGTCGTGGACCAAAGCGCCGGCTATTACTCCGTTCGGCAGACCCGCTTCCGGAAGACTCTTCTCAGCGACACTTGCCGTCGAGCTGACAACGAATTCAATAGCCTGCAGCTCCTCACCTCCAACGAAGTTTGCCGAAATTGCACCGCCGTGGAGAACGAAGTGACCAATCTTGCTGGCGGTAAGCAAGAGCGAGGACACGGTCACATCGACACCGATTGCTTCAGCCAGAGGAATATATCCTGTTTTATTAAGAGCCACCAGGCTCCGGGGTACTCCGAGATTCTTGGCTAACAAGGCGCACAGCAGGTTAAGCTCATCACTTTCCGTGGTGGAGACGAAAGCATCTGCGGACGGGATTCCCTGTTCAATGAGAAAATCGCGGTCAGTGGCATCACCCTGCACAACCACCGCCCATTCCAGCTCGGCGGCGATTTCCTCGCTCCTGCTGAGGTCCTGCTCAATCACCTTCACCGAGACCGCCTGTTTTTCCAGTCCCTCGGCGACAAGCTGGCCGACACGCCCTCCGCCGAAAACCACCACACTCCCGACAGGAGACTGAGGTTTGGTAACCACTTCACCGAGCCTGTCCATTGACTCCCGCGCGGCAACAAGATAAACATGGTCATCCTGCTCAAAGAGCTCATCAACACCGGGAACGATTGTCTTGCCATTACGGACGATAGCAGCAACGACACAAGGTTCAGGGAAAGCAATATCTTTCAGGGGTCTGTTAATTATCGTTTCCTGCTCCACCCTGAATTCGCCTATCAGTACCCGCCCATCGGCGAAGTTGCTTAACGGGATAGCGTAATAGCCACAGAGGGTATTTATTATTTCATCGGCTACGGCGACCTCGGGGTTGATGAAGAGGTCAACTCCCAGGCTTTTCGGTCTGATTATCTTCCGTGCCGCCGAAGGTGATTTGGCGGGGGTAAGAAAGTAACCGGCATATTCGGCATTGCGGACTCTGGCCACCGTCATCGCCGCGCCCAGTTCCTTGGCCAGAAAGCAGATGAGAATATTAGTTTCATCGCTCTGGGTAACGGCGATAATTAAATCAGCCCGCCCGACTTCCGCCTCCCGGAGAATTCTGGGGGTGGCTGCGTTCCCGATAATGGTTTTGACATCAAGCTGGTTGCGGATACTCTCTACCAGTACGCCGGACGGCTCTATCACGGTCACCTCATGCTTCCCTTCCACCAGCGTAGAGGCTATATGCAGACCTACGACTCCGGCACCCGCTACGATAATATACATTTTCCTTTATTTTCCGCTATCTGCTAGCTGTGCCCTTGAACACTCTCCGGATACCCTGGAAAATGAAGTGGCGTATTCCCCGATGTTTTCTCCGCCTCCTCAGTACCCTGTCGCCTGTCCGGGTTGTCTGTACCTGCTCAAAAGGCTCTTTCTTCATTATCTCTGCACGTATCGATAACACTGACCGCACTTATCGCTCTACCGTTACCTCTCGATTAATCTACAATTATAACTCAATGGTATAAATTAAGAAACCGGGCAAACCAGCCCTCCCTGCCGCGCCGGGAGTTACCGACCGGCGCAGCCAGATAACTCACATATAAAACAATTTGAGGATTGTACTCCTCTATTCACCGTCTGTCAAGAGGTATTTATATCTGGCTTCATTTGTGCATACCTCCTTATTCGAACTTTCGAAGTCGTCCGAGGTATTTTATCCTAAGATATACGCAATGCGAATATTATCGTGTAGAATATTATCTATCATCATCTTATGAAACATAAGAACATCATCGGCTCCAGAGTTCGCCAGGCGCGTAAGGATGCTAAGCCACCTGTAACTCAATTAGATTTGGTCGCTCGCCTTGAGGTACTTGGAATGAAGGTAGACCAATCGATAATATCGAAGATTGAGGGCGGGCAAAGGCCGGTGTATGATTATGAGATTGGTATATTAGCTAAGGCGTTGAAGGTATCGACCGAGTGGTTGTTAGGTGAAGACTGAGAGTTCAACGACAACTCCAACCATTGAAATGTGCCGGTACTACACCTGGATTGAAAGTAAGGTAAAATACGAATGGCTGCTCAGGTCTTTATTAGTTACTCAACTATTGACAGGCTAATTGCAGAAAGAGTGTATGCCACGCTGGAATCACGAGGTATGCAATGCTGGGTTGCTCCCCGTGATATACCGGCCGGGGCAGAATGGGCTGATGCAATCGTAGAAGCGCTGGATGACAGCCGGGTGCTTGTTCTGGTGTTTTCACTCAACTCAAACGACTCACCACAGGTAGTAAGAGAGATTGGAAGAGCGGTAAGCAATAAAATCCCTGTCATTACACTTCGAATCGATGACGCAGCTCCAAGTAGAGCCATGCAATTCTACACAGGTGAAAATCAGTGGCTGGATGCTCGTGAGCCCCCGTTAGAGAAACATATACATACCCTCGCCGAGACGGTAGAGATGCTGCTGACCCAGCAATATGATGAGGCTCCGGCGCAGTCCGTTGAGGAGAGCCAGATAGAAGAACGGGGGACCGATGAGACTGCCGGAATAGCGGAAACTAAAGAGGAGCCGGCTGGAGCTATAAGGGGGGTAACCAGGTCTGGCTGGGTACGGACAGGAATGGTACTTCTAATTGTGGGGGTGGGGTGGCAGTTGTTTAATGTACTCTGGCCGCTTGAAAAACAACTCGAAAACCGTGCCAGGGATTATCAGGAAGCTTACTTATGGATGCTGGCTATAGGGCTTCCTGTTCTTGTCCTTGGTGCCCTGCTTGGCGGATGGGGTTTATCCAGGAATCGCCTGACGAAGCGTTCCTGGTTTC
The DNA here is from genome assembly GCA_964583115.1 of uncultured Dehalococcoidales bacterium. Taxonomy (GTDB): domain Bacteria; phylum Chloroflexota; class Dehalococcoidia; order Dehalococcoidales; family UBA2162; genus CAYVOV01. The sequence continues at coordinate 7,510 of CAZOUZ010000014.1, read as the reverse complement.
GCTTGGCGGCAGCGCTTCTGTCCACCGGGCTGGTGCTTATTTTCATATTAACGGGCTTTTTACTATCCGGGGGAGTAGCACAGGACTGGAGTCTGTTATTGCCATCCGTAATCGGGTCGGTCTTTCCTTTCGTAGTCCTTGGCGGCTACTGCCTCAGGCGTGGAATTAAGCTATAACGATATATACCCATAGTGTGCTGATGGGGAGTAGAGTGTTAGCTGACCTGGCAATATCTGGCGGAATTGGGTGGCAGATTAATTGCCTGGAGAAGGCCGGAACTCTTGACCTGCAATATCGTCGGTGTTAAGCTTTTCTTTGGCTGTTACTGTTTCAAATACGCCGGGGTAACTATTCTCCTGCCGTAAATACAAATCTCCGACCGGACGGGAAAGGGTGCAGATAGCTATGCTTAAAACTGAGGTGCTGATAATCGGCGGCGGTGCTCTGGGTACCGTTGTCGCCAGGGAATTATCCCGCTACGAAGTCGAAGTCGCTCTGATTGAGAGAGAGGTTGATTTCGGCTGGGGCAGCACCAAGGCTAATATGTGTATCGTCTGCCAGGGCGCCGACAGTCTCGAGTTCAGGCAAGAGTACAAACGGAGCCGGCTGGTCCGGGAAAGTATGCCCCTGATGGAAGCGCTTTGCAGCGAACTCGATGTCCCCTTCGAACGTACCGGTGAACTGGCAGTCTTCTTCGATGTTGAGGGACGGGAAAAATTCGAGAAGATGCAGACCCGTGCCGAAAGCATCGGTATAACCGCTCACCGGCTTATCGGACGTGATGAGCTGCGGAAAATGGAGCCGAGCATAGCTAAAGAGGCTGCCGGAGCGCTCTATGACCCCGGCATCGCCGTGACCGACCCGGTGAGGTTGAGCATTGCCCTGGCGGAAAATGCCGGGCAAAACGGGGTCAAACTTATCACCGGCGCCACGGTGGAGGATATAAAAATAGTCCCCGACGGCTTCGAGGTGAAGACAGACCAGGGTAATATCTCCTGCGAATACATTGTTAATGCCGCCGGCGCCTCGATAGATAAGGTGGCGGCAATGGTAAACGCCGATGATTTTGTCGTCTACCCGGTACGGGGTTACGTCGCCGTCCTGGACAAGAAGGTAAGCGACCTGGTCAACCACGAGCTGCACGCCAGACCGGAAGCTCCCGGGGAGACTAACATCATCACCCCTACCGTACACGGGAATTTATTTATCGGCACCCCGATGAAGGCGGCGAAGCGGGGAGAGAAAATCACCACCAGGGAGATGACGCAGGTAACCCTGGGTAACGCGCGGCGGCTGGTGCCGGATATATCGGAGAGGGATATAATCAATTTCTTCAGCGGCTTTCTCATGTTCCGTAACTGGGAACTCGGCTGGCACGAGTGCGTGGTCAGCCCTTCCAGGAACGTGTCCAGGTTTATCAATGTCTCCGTCGGTTACCCGGGCGTCAGCGCCGCCCCGGCTACCGGCAGGGAAGTCGTCGAACTGCTGGGCCAGGAGGGGCTGGAGTTGAAGGAAAAGCCGGATTTCAATCCTTATCGTAAGGGGATAACCGATTTTGACGCTCTCTCCGAGGAAGAGAAGCAGGAGCTTATTGCCGCTGATAGCAGGTACGGGCATGTTGTCTGCCGCTGCGAGACGGTAACCGAGGGAGAGATAGTGGAGGCAATCGGGCGGGGGGCTACCACGCTGGATGGTATCAAGTTCAGGACCAGGGCGGGGATGGGCCGCTGCCAGAGCGGTTTCTGCCTGCCCCGGGTGATGAGCATTCTCTCCCGTGAACTCGGCATCCCGGAGAAAGAGCTAACCAAGAAAGGGAGCGAGTCCAGGCAGCTTCTCTATGAGAGCAAGGAACTTGTAGAGGTGAGGAGATAAAGTGAAATTGCAGGATGTTGATGTTGCCGTAATCGGTGCCGGACCGGCGGGGCTGGCTGCCGCTATCAAAGCAAAAGAAGCCGGCGCCGGTAACGTTGTTGTTATGGAAAGGGCAGAGCAGATGGGCGGCTTGCTCCACCAGTGCGTGCACAACGGCTTCGGACTGTTTTACTTCAACGAAGACCTTACCGGGCCTGAGTATGCCCACCGCTTCGTCGAGAAAACGATGGATAGCGGAGTGGAGGGACTGCTGGAGACTATGGTAACCGAAATTACCCCCGAAAGGCAGATAAAAGCCGTCAGCAAAGAGACGGGATATGTTACCTTCACCCCCGGGGCTATTGTTCTTGCCATGGGCTGCCGGGAGAGGGCCAGGGGGGCTATCGGGATACCCGGCACCAGACCGGCCGGTATTTTCACCGCCGGCACCGCCCAGAGGTTCGTTAATGTGGAGGGCTTTGTTCCGGGCAAAAAAATAGTAATCCTCGGCTCGGGCGATATCGGTATGATAATGGCGCGCCGCCTGACTCTGGAGGGGGCCAGCGTGGAGGCGGTGGTGGAGATACTGCCCTACACCGGCGGCCTGATAAGGAATGAGGTCCAGTGCCTGCACGACTTCGATATCCCTCTCTTGCTGAAGCATACCGTTACCCGGATTCACGGTGAACAGCGGGTAGAGGCGGTGACCATCGCCCGGCTGGACGATGATAATATACCGGTTGCCGGGACGGAGAGAAAAATTGAGTGTGATACCCTGCTGCTGTCGGTCGGGCTTATCCCTGAAAATGAGCTTTCGCAAATGGCGGGAGTGAAAATAGACCCGGTAACCGGAGGGCCAACCGTGGATGAGACGAGGCAGACCAGTATTCCCGGTATCTTCGCCGGCGGTAATGTCGTCCATGTTCACGACCTTGTTGATAACGTTTCATTTGAGAGCGAGCTGGCGGGAGAGAGCGCTGCCCGCTTTGCCTCGGGTGCCGCGAGAGCCGAGGGGAAAATCAGGCTGAAAGCGGGTAGTAATATCAGGTATATCGTGCCGCAGACGATTAGCGGGCTGAGCGAGGTAACCCTCTATATGAGGGTCAGCGAGATGGAGGAAAATGTCCGTCTCCGGATTGGCGATGTGGCGAGTAAAGGACTGAGAGTGGTGAAACCGAGCGAGATGCTCAAAATAGAAATTTCGCCGGAGCAGCTCGAGAAAGTCAGCGAAACGGAGGAAATCGTCGTCAACTGCGAGAAGAGGAGGCAGAAATAGTGGCTGTTCAGGAGAAGATTATCTGTGTCGGTTGCCCGATGGGCTGCCTGGTAACGGTTACCATTGATAATGGAGAGGTGACGGCTACCGAGGGCAACAGGTGCAAGCAGGGGGAGAAGTACGTCCTTGAGGAGTACCGCAATCCGGTGCGGACCCTGACCGCCACCCTGCTGACCCTGGGAAGCTCGCGGCCTCTGCTGCCGGTAAGGACGTCCAGGCCGATACCAAAGACGAAGATGATGTCGGCGGCGGCAGTCCTGGCCGGGGTAAGGGTGAGACCGCCGGTAAGGATAGGCGAGGTAGTCGTCAGCCAGCCGGATGGAATCGGAGTTGATGTTATAGCGACTGCCGACCTGCTTGACTAGTCTGTGGGGGGAGACTTATGGAAGAATTAACCCTGGAAATGGCAGAGAAGATGCTTGAGGCTGCCGAGAGGTGGGCGGGAGATGTTGCCGCTACTCCCTGCAGTGTAGCAGTGGTTGATAAATCAGGGGCTGTGATTGCCGCCCACCGTATGGACGGTGCCGCCATAGCTACCACCTGGGTAGCTGTTGAGAAAGCCTGGTCCGCCGTATCCTTCAAGCTGCCTACCCTGATGCTGTCCCGGTGGCTCGACCCGCGCACCGTCGACGGGCAGCTTGGCAGCCACGCCCTGGGTATGGCAGGCAGAGGCGGAGGGCGTCTTTGCTTCATTCCCGGCGGCATCCCGGTTACCAATGAAAACAACGAGATTATCGGCGGCATTGGTACCAGCGGTATACCTTCGGCGACGGGGGATATCAGCGATACCAGCGTTAGCCAGGCCGGTATCACTGCGCTCTACGATTGAGCCTGAAGCGATGCGGAGGGTCGTGCTATGGAAATAACCCTGAATATAGCCAAGAAGATGCTCGGCGCCGGCATGGAAGAAGCCCGGAAGAGCGGCATTTTATGCAGTATCGCTGTCGTTGACGATAACGGGTGGCTGGTCGCCCTGCACCGGATGAACGGCGCCCTGATTCCCACTGCCGATATTGCCCATGATAAAGCCTGGACGGCGGCAGTCTTCAGAATGCCGAGCTCGGAGGTAAGCCGCTTCGGGAGCCCCTCCAGCCCGGGGTCAGGTTTCAATACTCAGAACTGGAACGACCGTCTGACGACTATTCCCGGCGGTCTGCCGGTTGAGACTGACGGTCAGGTAATCGGCGGAGTCGGGGTCTGCGGCGGGACACCGGAGCAAGACGTGAGCCTGTGCCGGGCGGTAATAGCGGCTATCAGCACTTAGGACGATACTAATCGGCGAGCGCCTCGAGAATCAGACTGGTAAAGTATACCGTTTTTTTGCCCAGTTCCTTCTTTCTTGAGGCATAGTTAAGGTTGAAAGTACAAAACGGACAGGCGCTGACCAGGGTGTCCGAAGGTACTATATTTAACAGATTGGACGCAATCTGCATCGAGAGGTCGCGATATACCGAGCGGATGCCGGCCCCGGCTCCGCAGCAGGGTGCATTTTCCCTGTTTTTCTCCGGTTCCTCTATTTCAATGCCGCATAGTTCGAGAAGCTCCCTTGGCTCCTCGGTCAGTCCTTCGCCCCGCGATAGCCGGCAGGAGTCCTGATATGTTACCTTCTGCCGGACTTCACGCAGGATTGACGGGTCCTCTTTCAGTTTGTCGTAGATGACTTCAAGGGCGTGGTGCACGGTGAAGTCCACGCTCCCCAGCACTCTGGGGTAGTAATATTTGAAACACTTGAGGCAGCCGTTGCAGGGTACTATCATGCGTTTTATTCCCAGCGACTTAAACCTGTCCACGTTTTTCTGGAAGTACTCCTCGGCCATATCTCTCCTGCCTGCCTCGTAGATATAGGTACCGCAGCAGCCCTCGTCTTCCAGAATCATAAAATCGATGCCGAGCTTTTTCAGTACCAGATAGGTAGAGGCAGCGGATTCTTTTACCAGGAATGACGGCAGACATCCCAGGTAAAGAAGAGTATCCGATTCCCTTTTTGGAAATTCTTCGGGCAGCCATTCGAGGCGTTTTGCCGGGTCGCCGTTTACCGAGTTCCCGCTGTCCAGGATGCCCTGGATAATCTCGTTGTGCCGCTCAAGCGGGCCGAACCCTCTTCGTACCAGCTCTTCCCTGGTCCGGTGTATCACTTCCGTGACTCGCAATCCCTCGGGGCATACCGTCTCACACTGAAGGCATTTAGGGCAATTATAAATGCTCTCAATCATACGCGCATCGGGACTCACCCCGCTGAATATCTGCGCCGCTGTCTTTAACCGGTACAGGGGGGAAAACAGTAATTCGCCGGTAGCCTGGTAAGTGGGGCAGGCTTCCAGGCATACTTCACATTCCGTGCAGCGCTTAATCTCGTTACCAATGTCCATCATTCTCTATTTTTACACTTTCTTCTTTTTCGTTCGCTGGCTGTCCTGTGTTTCGGGACTGTCCAGGATACCGGTAAAAGCCCGGATGTCCGCCTGCTATTACTTGCGGTAAGCCTTTTTCCAGGGCTCCCGCTTCATTGCCAGGTAGTCCCTTATTGCCGCCTTGAGGGTATCTGCGGCAAGCAGAGCGCAGTGCCGGCTTTCCTCGGGCAGGTCTCCCAGGGCGTTCAGGACCTTTTCCCGGCTTATACTCTGACCTTCGCCGATGCTTTTCCCCTTCGCCAGCTCGGTTACCATGCTGCCCGCCGCGATGCTCGTGCCGCAGCCGTCGGTTACAAAACTGATATCCCTTATGGTCTCACCCCTTACCCTGAGCCATATACCCATCGTATCGCCGCAGGAACCGGTGACAATGGCAAGACCGTCGGCATCCGGCATATCACCTACGTTCCTCGGGTTCATAGCATGGTCGATAACCTTTTCGGAGTATATCTTGCGGGCATCAGCCGTTACCATCTCTTGAAGTTCGTCAGTATCCAAAGATGTTACCTGCTTTCTATATAGTTTTGCCGGTAGGCACAGACATATTTATTAGAATGCCATATCCGTTTTCCATATCTCCCAGACATGGCCTGCCCTGCCCAGAGTCTCTGTCTCCGGAGGCAGGGTCGGTTTACCCGGCTGCCAGCCGGAAGGCATAAGTTCACCGGTCTTCTGGTGGTGCTGGAAAGCCCTCAATTGCCGTAAGACCTCGGTTACGTTCCGTCCTACCGGCGGTGTCAGGACCTCCATTGCCTGGACTATCCCCTCAGGGTCGATAAGGAACCGCCCGCGCACATCCACCCCTTTTATCTCGTCGTAAACTCCGTACAGGGTGCCTATCTTTCCTCCCGAGTCTGACACCATCGGGTAGGGGATGCCGCCCTCAACCATTTTGGAGAGCTCCACTTCCTGCCATACCTTGTGGGAAAAGTTGCTGTCCACGCTGATGGCTACTACCTGTACTCCCAGTTCCTGAAATTCGGGATACTTGACGGCGACTGCCGCCAGTTCCGTCGGTCAGACACAGGTAAAATCGGCGGGGTAGAAGCAAAGCATCAACCACTTGCCCCGGTAATCGGCCAGTTTAATCTCCTTGGCTTCACCCTCATGATACGCCGTAGCGGTAAAATCCGGTGCCTCTCGCCCTACTTGAATGCTCATCCGCATACCTCCTTTAACCTGTAATCGGCACAAATAATTGTAGTCTTACTTCTTTAAAGAGTCAACGGAGTCCTGTTTGTCCAGAGAGTCCTGCAGCATATCGATTTGCCGCTGCAACCGTCTCTGCTTCCGCTGCATGAATAATATATATACAAAGACGACTGCCCAGATAGCGGTATAAGCTGCAAAGAGATAACCTAAATTCTCCATAAGCCGTTTTCCTCCTACTCTTCTTTAATACTTTTCAGCCGTTTGACCTCATTCTCCGTATCCTTCAGGCTGGCGCTCTGAACGGTCAGGAGTACGTACAGCATGGTGAAAGCGGCGATACATACCAGCAGCGTAACGAGTATCGGCGTGTCCATCCCGCCTTCGAAGATTATCGCCGTCGGGTGCTGTGTCCGCCACAGGTTTACCGTCAGGAAAACGATGGGCACATCAATGAACCCGATGATGCCGATTACGGCGCTGAACCTGGCGGCACGGTCCGGTTCCGTGGCGTAGCTGCGCACCAGGAGATAGGCGACATAGGTCAGCCAGAGGACGAGCGAGGTTGTCAGGCGGGCATCCCAGGTCCACCAGATTCCCCAGACCGGTTTTGCCCATATCGGGCCGGTGATTAAGATGAGAGTGGTAAAAATAACCCCGACCTCTGCCGAAGCACTGGCGATGGCGTCCGATTTCATTTTACGCTTCCACAGGTAGAGGATGCTGTAGATGAAGGTTACGAAGAACGCCAGGAAGCTTACCCAGGCTACGGGGACGTGGAAATAAAATATGCGCTGTACCACCCCGGTGTGTTTCTCGGTGG